>NZ_FUGD01000167.1 GCF_900162815.1 Psychrobacter pasteurii
GCAGAAAATCGTGGTCTGTGAGTTTATGATTTCTAGGGGTCTTTTTCGGCATATGATTCTATTATGTTGTTGAGTTGGTTGTATTGTACCTTATTTTGTAGAATTGGTATTATTGCCGTTATACTTGCAAATTGGACTGGGTCTAACTGCATTGACAGCAGGCCTTGTATTGATGCCTGGCTGTGCTATCAATGGTATTTTGTCACCCGTTGCAGGCCGAGCTTATGATATGTATGGCCCTAAGGTTCTATTGACCCCTGGCTTCTTGATCATGCTATTTATGCTGTGGAATTTATCTCATGTCACTACAGACACCTCGATGTACACCGTAGTGCTATTGCACTCGGGGCTGATGGTTGGCGTAACCTTCGTTATGATGCCCTTGCAAACCCATGGCTTAAACGCTCTGCCAGCCAACTTGTATCCAGATGGAACCGCTTTAATTAATACTTTGCTGCAGATCTCTGGCTCTATTGGTACGGCGCTCGCCATTACCATTATGTCGGCTTCTCAAAACAGCTTCCTTAAAAGCGTAAGTAATCCATCAGATCCTGCGATGGAAAGTATTTCATTGACTGCAGGGGGTCAAACAGCCTTTATATTGGGTATTGTACTGGCCATTCTTGGGGTAATTATGTCGCTATTTATGAACAAGCCTACCCCTAAAGAACAACCTCAAACTCAATAAGAGCAAAAAAGTTAAAAATATATTTGACACACAGAAAATAGTGTATATAATACCCACCTACATTCAGAGGACATAGTAATCAAGCTAAGTTCTTTAATGTAAAGTAAAACTCAGGGTGATTAGCTCAGTTGGTAGAGCGTCTGCCTTACACGCAGAATGTCGGCAGTTCGAGCCTGTCATCACCCACCACTATTTTTAGAAAGTGGTT
>NZ_FUGD01000026.1 GCF_900162815.1 Psychrobacter pasteurii
CTTGCGTTTTAACGGCTTATCTTTGTCTTTATAAATACCGACATGATAAGCCCAACAAAATGCTAAGGCGTTCACTGCGACTAATTTACTGACCCGATCAAGATGGGTTAAGTGGGTATCTTCAAGATTAAAGCCACGGCCCTTTAGACAAGCAAATAAAGTCTCAATTTCCCAACGCTTAGCATAGCTTGTCATCGCATCCACTGTTTCTAGTTGATTGGTTGCGACAATCACTAAACCATAGTCTTTATCACGCTTGGCAAATACTCGAACCAAACAACCATCGACAGTCAGTATTCGCCCATGTCGATATGTTTCTTGATGGCTAACATGGCGCAATAACTCTTTAATCTGTACCAACTTGCCCTGATGATTCCTAACTTTACTGTTCTTCTTAATCCGTATGGCAAAGGGTATGTGATTATTGGTGAGCCAGTTAAACCATTTTTCGCCAACAAACTCTCTGTCTGCTACTATCATCTCAAGGTTATCTTTGCCAAATTGTTTGATAAACCGCTCAATAAGTTCACAGCGTTCAAGATGGTTTGTATTACCTCGCTTATCTAGCATTTGCCAGTATAAGGGGATGGCTATCCCTTTATATACCACCCCTAGCATAAAGATGTTGAGGTTACTTTTACCCCATTTCCAGTTGGTGCGGTCAATGGTTAAGGTGACTTTGCCTAGTCCAAATAGTCGATATATCATTAAAGCCAGTTGATCGTAGTCTATCCTCGCTTCGGCAAAAAATCGCTGTAGTCTGCGATAGTGACTGTCGGTCTTGCCACCCTTAGGAAGGTGTCTTGCTATTTTTTTTAAGATTACTGCTTTGAGCAGTAATCAGGGCTATTATCATTAGGCTCAAACAATTGATTCTTGCCTTGTTCATACTCAGGTTTTGAGTTAAAGTTTCACTAAGTCTGTTAAAGTTTGGCATGGTCT
>NZ_FUGD01000223.1 GCF_900162815.1 Psychrobacter pasteurii
AAGTTTGGCTTTTTTAAACTGTTTACGTGATTTAGCGTGAATCTCGTTAATGGCTTGTAAGGTTTGACTGTGTAATCCTAAATAATCACCGCTACCTTTAGTATACTCACTTAGATCATAAGCACTAAAAAACTTACCGGTACGTTTTAGATGCTCAAAACTTAACGCATTAACATAGTTCCACACGAAGTTCACTGAACCGCTTAGACGATT
>NZ_FUGD01000096.1 GCF_900162815.1 Psychrobacter pasteurii
ACATTTGGTTTTTATTACCAAATATCGCAGAAAGGTACTTAGTGAGGTGCATCATGCTTATTTTAGTGAGTGTGTCGCTGAGGTGTGTAAGAGTTTTGATGCAGAGCTTAAAGAGTGTAACGGCGAGGCCGATCATATTCACATGTTGATTCAATACTCTCCAACGGTGCAGATAAGCACACTTGTGAATAATTTAAAGTCAGTCACCAGTAGGCGCATGAGAAGTAATTTCATTGATTTAAGAGCAGCTTACTCTAAGCCTGTTCTTTGGTCGCGTTCTTATTTTGCAGGGTCTTGTGGTGGCGCACCGCTTGATATTATCAAGCAGTATATTCAAAACCAACAAGGTTAGTATTTGCGAAATTCACCTCCACCCTAATCTCGGGTGGAGTCCTCTTTCGCTTTTAGATAGCTAATTCATTTTTTTAGTGTAACAAACTCAAAGGGGAACCTTATGTACGGACCTTTAATGATTGATGTAGCCGGTACTGAGCTCACAAAAGAAGATCGCTTGGTATTAAGCCGTGCAGAGGTTGGCGGCATAATTTTATTTGCCCGTAACGTTGATACAGCCGAACAAGTACGCCAGCTTTGCGACGACATTCATCAGGTAAAACCTGAGATTATTATTGGAGTCGATCAAGAAGGTGGCCGTGTGGCGAGATTGCGCAAAGGATTTACGCGGCTACCAGCAATGGGCAGATTGGGTGATTTATTTGATACGGAGCCATGCCGTGCCTTATCTCTTGCTTACGACTGTGGTTATTTAATGGCAGCTGAAGTTATGGCGGTAGGTATCGATATTAGCTTTGCGCCTGTTCTGGATTTAAATGGGGTTAGCCAAGTGATTGGCGATAGAAGCTTCCATGCCAATGTTGAAGCCATTGTCGCTCTGTCTATGCAGTTTATGCGAGGTATGAAAGCCGCAGGTATGGCCACCACGGGCAAACACTTCCCAGGTCATGGCTCAATTGCTCCCGACTCACACGTAGCAGATGCCATCGATGAGCGTAGCTTTGAGCAAATCAAACAAACAGATTTGCAGCCTTTCATTCAGTGTCAGCCTTGGCTAGATGCAGTCATGCCTGCCCATGTTATCTTCAATCAGGTGGATGATAAGCCTGCGGGTTTCTCTAAAATTTGGCTACAAGACATTGCCCGTGAGCAGCTAGGCTTTAATGGGGTGTTGTTCTCAGATGACCTATCTATGAAAGCAGCTCACACCGCCGGCGATATCGGTGCTCGGGTTACTGCAGCGGTCACAGCAGGCTGTGATATGGCTTTAGTCTGTAATGATCGTGAGGCAGCCCTGCAAGCCATCGAGACCGCCACTCACCTGCCAGCTCCTAACCAACAGCGCCTACAAGCCATGCGCAGTCAGATACCGCAGTGGCAAGGTAATTTAGAGGAAACCTGTGCTCAGTTCGATCATTGGGCAACTGCCAAGCAAAATGTGCTTCAAGCTTTTTTTGCTGAAGAGCAGACCGAAAAACAAGAAAAAGACCCTACCAACTACTGCTAGTTTATGGCTTTCAATAAAAACTGAGTCAAATAGATTTGTACGCAAAAAAAAGACCGCCCCTAAGGACTAATGCCAGTCAGTTAAGGCAAAAACTCAATAAAAGTAATAAAATAGCCCATCTAATAAGCAGATGGGCTATTTTACTATGAGACTACAAGACG
>NZ_FUGD01000134.1 GCF_900162815.1 Psychrobacter pasteurii
AATTTTGACTTACAACCCTTTAACGACTTCTTACGACAGTGTGTGTCGCCTTATATCCACCCCCTGAAGTGGGTGGTTTTACGGCGACTGGTGATAAAGGACCGGTTTTTCGCTATAAATTTAAGTCAGTTTATGCTTAGCTTAATCCGTGCTGGCTTTATGAGCCCCTGCGCCTTCAGAGGCTATCTTTTGATTTATTTGCTCAAGACGCTCAGCCGTGCCTACATCTACCCAATGCGCATGCATGACTTCAGCAGTGACCTGTAACTTCATCATAGCTTGCTTAAGAAAGGGAGCTAAAGGGGCAACCTGTCCCTGAGCAATGTCTTGAACCAAGTCAGGAGAGATAACACTAACCCCAGCAAAAGTGTACTTCTGTGCCTCAGCAACAGCCTGTTCGCTGGCCAAACCATTATTAATTGCAAAGTCGCCATTAGCGTTATGCTCAGGGTTATTAATCATTAATAAATGAGCTTGTTGATCAGGCGTCATCACATAGTCAGTTAATTGCGACAGATCATAATCGGTCCAGACATCCCCATTAATTAGGATAAAGGGGGAAGGTTTCAGATGGCCATCGCGCAGTGCTTTGGCAATTCCGCCTGCTGTCTCAAGGGGTTCCCCATCCTCAACAGACCAATGAATCTTCACACCATATTGACTACCATCTCCAAGTGCCGCCATCAATTTATCCGACAGCCATGAGGTGTTAATAACAATATCATCAATCCCAGCTGCTTTAAGGGCTTTTATATGCCACACAATCAGTGGCTGACCACCCACTTCAACTAAAGGCTTAGGCGTAGTTAAAGTTAGCGGGCGCAGCCGTGTCCCCTTGCCTGCCGCCAAAATCATGGCTTGGGTAATCGACTTACCGCTTGAATTAGATGCTGAATTTGTGGCTAGGTTAGTACTCATGATAAACCTTATCTTTTGGGTGAATTATCAATACTGGTTTTTGAACGACTCATCAATTACGCAAATTTTTGCTTAAATTTAGGCTCAATATGTTGCTGTAACCATTGCAAAGCAGGTTCGATGAAGGCTTGTGTTTGAGTATCTCCGTGCTGGCTTAGCCACTTCATTTCTATCATCAAGTCTTGCCATACTTTTGGAATGTCAGCTAGGTAACGGGCTTTTCCATCGCGCTCTGCCAATCTAATAAAGATGCCAAGCACTTTAAGATGCCGCTGTATGCCCATCAAGTTCACTTGACTGGTGAATTCTGTAAGAGTCTCTGCTGTAGCCGCATGCACCTGCTTACTTTGCAGCCAATAATATTCAATCCAAGCTTCAACTTGAGACTCGCTCCAATCCACATAAGCATCTCTTACCAAAGACACCAAGTCATAAGTATAACTGCCAATCAAAGCATCTTGGAAATCAATGACTCCAAGCTCAGCACTGTGATACTGATCCTGCATTAAGTTGCGGCTGTGGTAATCTCTATGCACCACGACTGCAGGATGCTGCAGAAGCTTCTCAATTAATGCCCCAGTAAAATCTTGCCAGATAGTTTGCGTCTCAGAGGTCAACTCTTGATCAATATAAGGTAAGAACCATTCAGTAAATAGCTCCATCTCACGCTTTAAGGTAGCAGCATCATAGTCAGGCACAGCGAAGTTGTTTTTGGCCTTCTCTATATCAAGCGTTTGTAACTGTAACAAACAGTCAATCGCCCAACGATAAAGCTCATCAATACGGCCACTATCCTGCTTAACCTTGGCCTCTGCAATTAAATGAGCAAATTCAATGCTGCCAAAATCTTGTAGGACTAAAAAGCCTTGTTCAACATCTTGCGCAAGCAAAGTAGGCACATTAATTTTAGGAGCCATCAGGTTATCTATACGCACGAAGCTTTCAATAGACTCAAGCTGAGGCGGTGCATCCATGACGATATAGCTTGGATCTAAGGCTTGACCGCTACTATCTGTGCTAGCAGACTCATCATTCGCTTTACCTTCGAGATACACTCTGTGATAACGGCGAAAACTGGCATCCCCTGGTAGGCTTTCAACACGAACTTTGTGACTAGGAAAAGCCGCTTCAATAAATTCAAGAAGCTGCTCATAGCGTTGCTCGGTATGATAGGCTGCTGCAGAGTTGGCTGTTATAGGAGCGGTATCAACAGCAGTGGGAGAATTTGTTTCTGGATTTGTCATAGTTAAATTGCTTTTATATTGAATAAAAATACGGGTATGTGAGGCTCATACAAATCTTTAACAGTTAGCCAATAGGATATGAGCGTAAAATTATGAATAATACTCTAGTTTCAAAACTGATTTAAGATATCTTGTGTGACAAATCAGCTTAAACTTAACCATAGGCTAAATAAAGCGGCTGACTTATGTTTCAAAATACCTTGCTTATATTTCAAAGCATATAGTGTAGCTGATTTGCCTTTTTTTGACTATGATAAGATATTGCAGATTTATATCCTCACTATCATGACACAAGCCTATATAATAGAGGTCGTTTCAAAAGCTTATAGATGAAAACTTATAATTTTAGGTTGATATAAAGTAGATTATATTAAGCTAATAAAAGATAATAAGCATTGATTCAACCCAAGCTTGATACAAGATTAGAATGTAGCGATTGCCCTAAGCAAGCCTTTATAAATAGGGGCTCTTTGGTTAGGGTAAGATTTAAATGTTTTTAACTCAATAAGGTAATCTCTTGCTGTACTCGCAACTCTACCGCAGTATATTGCGTGCTTGCCGTGACTTATCACGCCAACCGCATTACACAAGTCGCTTAGTCATCAGCTTACCGCTGCTCATTAGCGTGCCCAGTGCTTATGGCGCTATTGTTAGCCCGCAGGCTGAAACTGTCTCTTCTCTTGATTCAGCAGAAGCTGTCAGTGTGGCTGCCTCTAGCACTCAACCCGCCACTAAAGAGCAGATTACTACCTTAACAGATGCCTCAAAAATTACTTATAAAAAACTCTCTTCTACTTCAAACCCAGCGAACGATGCCTCTAAAAACAGCTCGACTGCCTCAAATAATGATGTGGCACAAACCCAAGAAGATGCCTTAGAAGCTGTTGGATTTGAAAATAAAGCTGAGACTGTACAACCTACTTTAGCTGATAACACCATTACTCAAAACCCCATAAGTTATCCTGAAGATGAGTATTTACAGCCTACTACTACACCAGTAGTACCAGATCGTAACCAGCCTATATCCTCAACCAATGATTCAGTTGGTGACAACAATACCAACAATGAAACTGAGCTAAGAGCACCAACCAATCCCAACCCTGGTAAAGGTTTTGCGGATACAAAGTCCTCTTCTAAGAAAGAGACTGCTTCTAAAAGCTCAAAAGTCAGTAAGAAAGTAGAAGACTCAAAAGCCTTAGCTTCGACCTTTAAAGAAGATTCGGTCCAAAAGAGCTTAGAGCGTCTGTCAGAGTTTTATCAACTACAGTCTGAAGAATTACGTGAGCGTATCAATAACTCTAATAATGCAAACGCTGATAATTCGGTAGATCGTACTCGGGCTATTGAAGCTCAAACTTTTGCCCCTGTTGCCGCTCCTAATGTCTTTAATTATAAATCAGATGATGCCTCAGCCTATCGCTGTGAAGGGGTTTGGGTGACTCCCAATACGGCTGGAGCCGACGCCAACTACCAACAAGCCATTCAACGAGCGCAGCAACAAGATGGGCTGTCTACCGCCAATGGTCTGCCGCTACATGCTGTTGCTGACTATGGCTACTATGATAATGAGACCTATGTCGAGCTTGCTGGTAATGTAGAGATTATGCAAGATGGTAAGCTAGTGACGGCCGATCAAATCGCACTAGACCTAAATACAGGTGTGGCTGGGGCAAAAGGGGGTGTGCTGCTCGCAGAATCTGGGTCTAGGAAGTCACCCCAAGCTGACAATCAAAAACGCACCTTTAAAAATAGCAGTGATGGAATGATTGCCGTAGCAGAGGAGCTGGCCTACGATACCAATAGTAGCAAGGCGACAGCCTATGATGTGGCTTTTGCCAGCGTTCCTATGCAAGCTCATGGTTATGCGCAGCGACTAAATAAACCAAGCGATTCACGTTATGAGCTTGAAAAAGTTATGTTTTCTACCTGCCCGCCTACCGATCGTAAATGGCAGATAGAAGCACAGCAAATAGACATTGATACTGATAGTGGGCGCGGCGAAGCCTATGATGCTACCTTCCGTCTGGGCAATGTACCGGTATTATATCTGCCGTATTTTAACTTCCCAGTAGATGACCGCCGCAGTAGTGGTTTATTAACCCCAAGTGCTCGTATTGATAGTGATAGCGGTTTAAAGCTAAGCGTCCCTTATTATTTAAACTTAGCGCCTCAGTATGACGCCACCATAACCACTGATGTCTATACCAACCGTAATCCAATGATTACCGGTGAAATGCGTTACTTGACCGAGAACTATGGCCAAGGTCAGCTAACCACCGCCTATATGCCCAAAGACAAAAAATACGATGATGAAGATAGAGCCGGAGTTTTCTATCGTCATGACTGGGCTTCAGAGACCATTCCTCGTTTAACAGCAGATGCTGTTTATAGTTACGTTTCTGACCCTGATTATATCAATGACTTTGATGACTACGGCTTAGTTGAAAACCGTCTAAACTTACCCAGACGTGGCCGAGTTAAATACTATGATGACTTTGTTGATGCTGAATTAAAAGTAGAGACCTTCCAAACTCTAAAAGCCACAGATGCTAAAGGCAATGTCATTGAGGATAAAGATAAGCCCTATTCTCGCTTACCGCAGTTGACTATCGATTATCGTCTGCCTCAAGTTAATAATGTTTTGGATAACTTTGTGGTTACTGGAACACACGACTCAGCTTATTTTAAGAAGTCAATCAATGATGGCTCTGAAAGCGAGAAAAGCGGGGTTCGACTCTATAATAAAATCAGTGCCAGTTACCCTGTAGAGAAGACTTGGGGCTTTGTTAAACCTAAGGTTAGCTTACAGCACTTGTATACCGCTTATGATGAAGAAAGCCGTCTCGATAATAATGTGTCAAAAGATGATAATGATCAGTCGGTCTTCGTACCCAGCTTCAGCGTAGATTCAGGGCTAAACTTTTATAGTGCTGGCTCTCCTTTTGGCTGGTTTGACAACAGCATGGGAGGCTATCAGCTATTGACTCCTCGCATCAAGTACAGCTACTCCCCTTATGAAAATCAAAGCGCTATCCCTAACTTCGACACCCGTATCGCTTCATTTGATTATGATCAATTGTTTGCCGATAGCTGGTTCTTAGGCCATGATAGAATTGCTGACAATAACAGCGTAGCAGTAGGTCTAAATTATAGATATATTGATTCGATGGGGATTACTCGATTTGATGGGGGTATTGGCGATCAGTTCTTCATAAATAAGCCTAAAGTGGGGCTAGAGGCGGATGAAGGGACTTTAGATGCTAATTCTACTGGAGTGGCTTGGCGCTCAAGTTTACAGCCTTATCGCAATTTATGGTTAGATTTCAATGGAGCTTTAGACTCAGATAATAATCTTAACTATATTACCAGCCAAGTTCGCTATAACCCCACACCAAACAGCTTAATTAACTTCGGTGTGATTGAACGCAAACAAGACCCTATTACCAATCAGTCTGCTTTATCCGCATTGACGGCTTCGACCATCATCCCTATTAATGAGAACTGGAGATTTTTAGGTCAAGGTCAATTTGACATGGATGACAATAAATTTATTGATGCCACAGTTGGTATAGATTATGAAGATTGTTGTTATGGGTTTTCAATCTATGGCCGTAGTTACTATAATGACTTGAACTTAGAAGACAAACCAAACCGTGCCGTCATGGCAGAATTTAGAATCAATGGCTTTGGGAATACCAGAAGCCGTTTAACTAAGCACTTAGATGATAAGATTCTAGGGTTGGAACCCGTCGACTACTTATGGAAAAAATAATTTTTATAAATAAACACCTTATACCTTAACCCTATAAATTTTGTGAATTAAAATAGGTTTAATAAATTTTTAACGAATTACTGCTCTATAAAAACTTTTATAGGCAATACTCAAGCTAAAAACAGGCTAATTATGACAGCATTAAATACTAAGCACTATGAATCAAAGCACTCTTGCTCACAAACCAATGCTTTGGGGATCTCAAAATTCAGTCTAAAAAAACTGACTGAAGCTCTATTGATATCTACCGTAGTAGGTGCTTTCAGCGTAACAGCACAGGCTGAGGATAAAGCTGCAGACTCAGCAACTGCTGCTCAGTCAGTTGCAGCCACAAATCCTGAAGCCGCTACCGCCCAAGCCCCTATTTCTGCCCGCGAAAGTAGCAACGGCATCATTGCTTTAGTAAATGACACGCCTATTTTAAAAAGCGACTTAGCAACAGCGGTGGCCTCAGCTCAAATGCGTATCCAAGCCAGTGGGCAGCCTGTCCCTAGTGCTCAACGCTTACAAAGTGAAGTGCTAAACAGCCTGATTTTGCGTGAGCTACAGTTGGATATGGTTCAAAGAGCGGGAATCAGACCCAGCCCTGATGCGGTTAATGAAAGCTTGGCTCGCTTAGCCCAAGCTCAAGGCCTAACCTCTTTATCTGAATTACAGCAAACCTTGGATGCCAAACAACCAGGTCGCTATGCTGCTGTACGAGCTCAAGTGATCGAAGAAGAGTCCTTAAAAGCACTACAAAAAAGCCAGGTATCTAACCGAGTTCGTATTACCGAACATGACATTGATGCTTTTTTAGCATCTCCTGAGGCCCAAAAGCTACAAAGCACTGAATATCGCACCATTCATATTCGTATTCCCTTTAGTGATGACTATAATCGCATTACAGAAAGCGAAAAGAATACCGCGATGCAAATTGCTCAACAAACCCAAGAGTTACTTAAAACTACGAATGATGCCCAAGCTGTTTTAACTCAGCTAAGCTCAGGTATTGCCAAAAACTACGTGGCCCCAGTACAAGGCGGTGATATGGGCTATCACCCTGCGTCAGGCCTACCCACGGATATTGCTAGACAAATCACTCCACTTGAGATCGGACAAGTAACAGCCCCACAAATCACCCCTGAAGGTATTGACGTGGTGAAACTGGTAGATAAGCGTAACAGCGATAATATGATTATCCCTCAGTGGAAAGTTCGCCATATCTTAGTAAAAACAGATGAGCGCAACAGTGATGCTCTAGTAGAACAGCGCGTAAATGACTTGTATGAGCAGCTACGCCGTGATGCTGACTTTGCGGCATTAGCTGCCACTTACTCAGACGATCCAGGTTCTGCAGGCCGTGGCGGTGACTTAGACTGGGTCACAGAAGGTCAAATGGTGCCTGAATTTGAAGAGATGATGAAGCGCACTCCTGAAGGTGACTTCTCTACCCCATTTAAATCACAGTTTGGTTGGCATATCCTAAAAGTTGAAGGGGTACGTGAAAAAGACGTGAGCGATACTGTTAAGCGCAACCTTGCCCGCGAAGCTTTATTCCAACGCTTAGCCCCACAAGCTCAAGAAGACTGGTTACAAGAGCTTCGTGCTAACGCTTACGTAGAAATCTTTAACTAAGACTGCATTCAACTAATTAAGGTTGACCTATAATAAAACACCCTATCCATATGGATAGGGTGTTTTTTGTTGCAGGGTGTATTTTTATAGGGATAGCGGGTAGTCCCAAGTTAAATCTTAAAGACCAAGCACGGCTCTTGGATCAATAGGCGTACCATTTTCACGAACCTGGAACTGTAAGCCAACCATAGTAGTCTGCCCTGTGCTTCCCATAGTGGCGATGCGTTGACCTGCCTGCACTTGATCGCCCTCTTTTACTAGAAGCTGACTGTTATGGGCATAAACTGTGATGTAACGAGCATCATGTCTCACCATGATCAAGTTACCGTATTCAGGTAAGCCATTACCCGCATACATAACCACGCCTGCCTTACTGGCCATAACAGGGTCGCCCATACTGCCACTGAACCACATGCCCATATCGCCTGAGTTGGCATTAAAGTTTTTCACCACTGGGTTGTTGGTTGGATAGCCATAGCCTTTGGTAGAAGTGGTTGTTGGTGGTGTATAAACTGGGGCATTAACTTGTGGTCTGGTCTGTACTGCTGGTGTCGAAGGTCTAGTGTTGACCGGCTTATTAGCCGCAACAGTACCACCACCCTCCCAGAGCTTTAGCCACTGTCCAGCATAAATAGTGTAACGGCTGTCTAAACGGTTTAAAGCCCCAATTTGACGATAGTTAAGCCCATAACGAGCCGCAATATGGCTCACTGTATCACCTGATTGAACTTTATAGAAGTTGGGGACACCACGAGCATCCACTTGTACCACAGGGCCTGTAGATTGATACGTAGGCTTAGTAGCACAGCCTGATAGCATCAAAGCACCACCCAATACCGCAAAAGCCAATCCTTTTAGCTTAGTGGCTGATTTAAGCTTAGAGCCGACAGTCAATTGAGTCGTCTCATTACTGCCTGTCAAAAAAATACTGGACATAGATGTCTCCCTATAAAAAACACAATAACGACAAATTAAAAAAAAGTAGATGAACTGATGGTTTTTTGAGCTTTGGCCACGATAACTTACTCATATGGCTTAGATTGAGATAGCCTAGGATTTCGACGTTTGCCATCTTCCTTCATGCTTAAGGGTTAGATGCAATTACCGCTTATTATACCAATCAATTATTTATCCATAACTGAGTATCCTAATCGCTCAGCAACGTATGTCAATATACAAGAAACTGTTATAACGATTCTTTACATAGCATACAGGCTTGGTTAGGGTAACAACTTTGAAAGCTGTTAATATAATAACTGTGATTAGGCAATATTTTCTAAACAAATGATTTTAGCAAAACCATTACCCTCTCTTATTCCACAAGGGTGCAATTATAGGTTAAGATTATAACCTCACTTGCAATGTTGATTTACTCTTTTGATGACATAAATCACAATCGGTACACATCTGTGTAAATTAACAGTGCGATAATAGAGAGTAGAATAAAGTAAAAGTAAGCCGTCAGATTGAGACCTCTAATATATAACTAAATAATATATATAACTAACTACTTAATTGGCAGCTTAACTATTTTGCGATTGAATCAAGCTCAATAAAAATTATACCTAAATTCTAAAATGTGTTTTTTGATTTAAAGATCTAAGTGATATCAGTTTAACCATTGCCTTAAGGTCATGATTATTCTGCAGTATCAATAGATGACTTATCTCTAATTACGATGATAATGACTATGAAAAAACTTATGATAAATTTTTTAAGTAATTCGATAAGTGGCTATGTAACTAGCTCTGTAAGCAATGCTACCCGTAAATTGGTCATCTCAACCTTTATTGGGTCTGTCGCATTCATGGGCTCAACCTTAGCACAAGCAGCCCAGACCACTATCCCTGTTGACCTATCACGTGCCACGGCCACTACGCATGAGATTGCTGTACTGCAGGTATTAGCAGAAGTATGTCCTCCGATGCTAAACCGTAGACAACAACATATCTTCCATAAAACTTACAATCAAAAGCTAAAGCAAATGTTGCCGTCTATTGAAAACCCAAAAGCGGCCATACGCTATTTATCTACCCAACAAGATTATAAGGCCGTCTTATCGAGTATCCGTAACTGGACTTTAAGTTACTCTCGTGATGAGAACTTGGCCTTATGTACTGATTTAGCCAGCGCTGAGTTTTAATCTCTGGTTGAGAGCTTCTGATATTTAAAACTTCTGTTGTTTATATCTAAAAAAAGAGTCGATCGCTTTGATTCGACTCTTTTTTTATGCCTGCAATATTTAGGGCGTGTCCTCAATTTAACTTACAGTGAATAATAGTACAAGCTAGGTAAAGCATAGATTTAAAATTGCGTGCTAGCTTTTCATAGCGTGTTGCTAT
>NZ_FUGD01000083.1 GCF_900162815.1 Psychrobacter pasteurii
CACATGGCATGATAGAGATATCAATGCTGCTAAGAACATCCTTGCGGTCGGGCTTGACCGTCTAGCTGTAGGAATCCCCTCGGTTTAGCGAGGGGAGGAAGTCAAATCTTGCGACTTAGTTACTTAAGCCTTGTGAGCTGTTAGCAGGCTGAAGATAATTCGTTAACGTAACTGACTGTCTTTACTACCACGGCGGTTATAAAGCTCTTGTGTTTTTGCAGTGGTCTCTAGTTCAGACTGGCATTTAACACAGTACTCTACTCCAGGCAAAGCCTGACGCCGAGCTTCTGGGATACGCTCGCCACATTCGTCACAGAACTCTAAGCTCTCCCCTTGAGGTAGGGCTCTTCTGGCTCGTTCAAGAGCATCATTGACGGTGGCATCCATTTGTTCGTGTTCAGCGCCATCACGCGCCCATCCTCCGGCCATAATAAACTCCTTTTATTACTAAAATATGCCCAAATAAAATAGGGGCCTATCCTTATATAATGGGGGCTAAGAGTCGTTTCTCAAGATGATAGCTAGTAGCAGGCTTCAAGATTATAGATGAAAAAATAAGGCCGCCTACTAAGTAGACGGCCTTAAACTGATTCAGCTAATCACCTAATTACCTAATAACCAATAACTACCCAAGAGTTAACCAGGCTTTGAGCTATTTAGGTTGTAAGGCGACAACTTGACCTCTAACCCCAATACTGGCATCACTCATTAGGCACACATAGGCTGGCATGATTTCTTCTGGTGTTTTAAGGCTCATTGGGTTCTCGCCAGGATAAGCGTGAGCACGCATATTGGTACGGGTCGCCCCTGGGTTGATACAGTTAAAGCGTAGGCTGGTGGTGTTTTGAGTCTCTTGAGTAAAGATATCACTCATACCTTCAACGGCTTGTTTCGATAGGGCATAGGCTCCCCAAAAAGCACGGGGATGAGTGCCCACTGAACTGCTGGTAAACACAAAAGAGCCATTATCCACGGCTTTTACCAGTGGCATCAGAACCTGAGTTAGCATAAAGGTGGCCGTAGTGTTGATACGCATCACTTGTTCAAATGTCACGATATCATACATCTCTAAAGGCGTTAGCGCCCCTAAAACTCCGGCATTGTGTAGCACGCCATGAAGCTCACCGATCTCAGTTTGGATAAGGTTCGCCATCTGCTGCATATCGCTATAGCTGGCCGACTCAAGGTTCATGGGTATAATGGCCGGCTGTTTGCCGCCCGCTGCTTCGATTTCATCATAAACTGCTTCTAACTTACTTAAGGTCTTGCCTAGCAACAACACAGTAGCCCCGTATTTTGCGTAGGTTAGGGCAGCAACTCGGCCGATACCGTCTCCTGCACCAGTAACTAAGATAGTTTTACCCTCTAAGCAGTTTGGCTCAGGACTAAAGGTGCGAATTTGTTCATGTGTTAAAGGAGTTTGAGTCATAAGGTCACTATTTATTTACAGAGAATTTAGTATAAAAATCTTAAAACCACTGATCCAAAAAGAGTAAAACTACAGATAATCAAACTCTTTTGAGCGTAACAGTTTTACCAGCGCCTTGGGAGTTTCAGCGATATAGTCAGCGCCCCAAGCTTCTAAATCATCTTGATCTTCAGGGGGAATATAACCATAGCTGGCTAGGACATTGGTCATGCCAGCTGCGGCGCCAGCTTGAATATCACGAATATGGTCGCCTACGTATATGACGCTATTGGCAACCCCACGAGGCAGCTCAAGCTTTTCTAAAGCTAGGTACATCGGTTCAGGGTCAGGTTTGGTATTGCTTACATCGTCAGGGCAGACCAAGACGGAGCAGCGCTCAGCAAGGTTTAGGCACTCTAAAAGCTTGGTAGATAAGTAACGAGGCTTGTTAGTTACAATACCCCAAGGCGTTCCGTTTTTATCATAATAGTCTAATAGCGATTCAAGCTCTGGGAACACACGGCTATCGACGCAGATCTCTGCTTCATATTCGTCCAAAAACTGCTGACGGTATTGCTGTACTTGCTCTTCTGTCAGAGGTTGGCTGTTGTGCTTTAGCATCAGGCTAACCATAGCCCCTGCACCGGCTGAAACTTGCTCACGAATGGCTTCGCTAGAGGGCGCTTGCCAGCCATTGGCTTCAGACATACGTCTTATGATGCGGATAAAATCTGCCGCAGTGTCGATTAAAGTGCCGTCTAAATCAAATAAGACGGCTTTTACGTAATTGGTTGACATAGTTTTTTCTTTTTTAAAGGATGGGTTAATTAATTCAATTCTAAAAACTCAAAAACAAAAGCGTATTTAAACGTTATTGCTTAGGGTTATTCAGTAGGCTTAACCACAGCCATCATGTAATTCACATCAACGTTTTGTGCTAGCCAATAACGCTTAGTAATCGGGTTGTAATGCAAGCCGATTAGATCTTGGCGGTTAAAGCCGGCAGTGATGGCCATTTTATCAAGCTCAGCTGGGGTAATGAATTTGGCATAATCATGCGTACCGCGGTCTAGTAAACCCAGTACATATTCAGCGCCAATAATGGCAAACAAATAAGACTTAGGATTGCGGTTAATGGTCGATAGAACACAAACGCCGCCTGGCTTTAATAAATCAAAGCAGGCTTGTACAATTTGACTGGGGTCAGGAACGTGCTCAAGCATCTCCATACAAGTGACCACGTCATAGCTCTCAGGCTGTTCCGCAGCCAACTGCTCGATAGCGATATGCTTGTAGCGTAAACGGTCTGTTAATCCACCTTGTTCAGCATGGACCGTAGCGGCTTGTAAGTTCTCAATTCCTAAGTCAACACCGGTCGCATCAGAGCCTCTGCGAGCCATAGATTCCGTTAGGATTCCTCCGCCACAGCCCACGTCTAATACGGTCTTTCCAGTGAGCCCTGTGCCCATGTAACGAACCACGTTCTCTTCAATCCAGTTTAGGCGAAGTGGGTTAATCTCATGTAACGTGGCAAATGGGCCTTGTTTGTCCCACCACTGGTTAGCAAGTTGGGTGAATTTACCCACCTCACTCATGTCCACATTATTTCCCAGATCATTACTTTGCGGCTGGGTAGCCCCAGGAGTACCACTTTGTGTGTCAGCGTTTGAAACTGGAGTTTCAGAAGAGGTTGAGTCGGTTGGCGTATTGAACTGGGTCATGAGTTATCCTAAACCTTAAAGTTGTCTAATTATTAACCGAGTTTATCACTAAGCGGGTTAACTTTATTGTTTCGAGTCTATATTATTTATAGTCTATCTTACCACGCTTAATAAAATAGGGCATCTATCAAGGTGGGTCAGGGTGGGGATTGCTAAGCCCAATTTATCAAATTTAACGCTATTCAACAGGGTAAATAGTAAGCTAAATAACGCTTATTTAACCATCTATTAAGGTTTTAGTAAGGCTTACGGTTCACACAGTACTGATAAATGCGGTATCATAGCGATACCTGAATAAGTAGCGACGACTTGTTGACCTTTATAATAATTTTTTAGGTTAACTGTTATTTGATATTTATGGGTGGTTAACAAGCCCTAGGTATCTGAGTGGCGAACTTCAAATTCAATATTGATCCCAAATCTATCTATATACATATTCTTAAGGAATTACGATGAAGTTTTATTCTCAGCGAGGTTTTGCTTTAGCCTCTTTAGTTGCCGCTGTAGGCTTAGCCTCGATGCCAGCTTCCGCAGCAGATTATGTGGCAGGTAAAGACTATGTAGTATTGGATAATCCTGAAAGCATTAGCGGCGACAAAATTATTGTTCGCGAGTTCTTCTGGTACGGTTGTCCGCATTGCTATGCCTTAAATCCGCATATGCAAAAATGGGCCAAAACCAAGCCTAGCGATGTGATTTTCTTTGAGTCGCCTGCAGCCTTAAATCCAATGTGGGAAGTGAATGCTCGTGGCTTCTACGCTGCTCAATTAATGGGCTATCAAGCTCAGACGCACAACAAACTGTTTGATGCGATTCATAAAGACAACAAACGTCTGTTTGACCAAAACTCTTTAGCTAAATGGTATGCCAGCGAAGGTTTGGATCAAAAGAAATTCAATAGTCTATATAACTCATTTGCTGTTAGCACTAAAGTGGCTCGCTCAAAAGCAGGTGCCAAACGCTATCAATTGACGGGTGTTCCTGCCGTGGTTGTCCATGGTAAGTACGTGGTACAAGGTGAATCTGAGAAAGTGCCAAAGGTAGTAGACTATTTAGTGAAAAAAGTACGCACAGACTTAAAAGCAGGCAAATAGTTTTCGCTTAACTGCTTATTAATAAATGTGTACCCATGAAAGAAGGCCGAGCTTTTAGCTTGGTCTTTTTTTTTCAAAAAATTAGGTTTGTCTAAAACTAGGGGAATTAAGCTTTGTGTAAGTAGGTTTTCTAAACAGCAGTGTTTTGTAAATTGAGAAAGTTTGAGTCAAAAACATATTGTAAATAAGAATTATTATCGTTATCATATGGGTTAACTTACTAACCTTAAGCGCTCTGGAGTGCTCTGGCAAGCCAATAGATGAGGATAACAAGATGATCGTTTGCATATGTAATAATGTTAAAGACCGTCAAATTAAAGCCGCTCTTGCTTCAGGTGTCGACTCAATGCAAGCATTGAAAGAAACCTTAGAAGTCGCGACTTGCTGTGGCTGCTGTGAACCTATGGTCAATGATTTGTTAGAAGAGCATCATGCAAATGCAGTGGATAGTGAATTGGTGAGTCAACTGGCCTATGCTGTGTAAAGTGGACTAAGAAACTATTAATAAACAACTATAAAACAACTATAAATAATAATAAAAAATAGAATTAAAGTGAGCTACGAGATATTCGGGTTCACTTTTTTTAGGGCTGAGGATTTCTTAGTTACATTTGTCCCTACATTGTCAGTTCTAAAAAACACTGTTTAAACGTTTTAAGTTTGCTACTATGGGGTGAACTAATAAATCAACTAAAAATAATTTAAATAGATAAATACAAGCTAAATAAATAAAAGGGAAATACCATGAAAGGCAGTCAAAAAGTTATTGATTACTTAAACTTCTTACTCGGTGGTGAGCTGGCAGCTCGTGATCAGTATTTCATTCATTCAGAGATGTATGGCGAGTGGCACTACGGCAAGCTGTATGAGCGTATTCATCATGAAATGGAAGATGAGACTCAGCATGCTCAAGCCATTATCCGCCGTCTATTAATGATTGGTGGTAAGCCGGATATGACGGTTGATCCTATTAATGTGGGTAGCACGGTTCCTGAAATGCTGAAGCTAGATTTAGACCTTGAATACCAAGTACAGCAGCACCTAAAAGAGGGCATCGCGCTTTGTGAGCAAGAGCACGACTATGTCACCCGGGATATCTTGGTGGCTCAATTAGAAGATACCGAAGAAGATCATGCACATTGGTTAGAGCAGCAGCTTCGCTTGATTGATATGATGGGTCTACAAAACTACTTACAAAGCCAAATGGGTGAAATCTCAGAATAAGCTTTAAGCCATAGATAATAAAAATTTCAGCACCTAATAAGTGCTAAAGTAAAAAGTAGGAGAAAGTTATGCAGGGTGATAAAGAAGTCCTTCGCGCTTTAAATAAGGTGCTTGGCCAATCCCTAATCGCGATTAACCAGTATTTTTTGCATGCCCGTATCGCCAAAAACTGGGGTATTGAAGAGTTAAATGAAGCTTTCTATAAACAGTCTATCGCTGAGATGAAGTGGTCAGATGCTCTAATTGAACGTATTTTATTATTAGAAGGTCTGCCAAACTTACAAGATTATGGCAAGCTGTTCATTGGCGAAGATGTGGCCGAGATGATTGAGTGTAATGTGCGCTTAGAAGATCAAAAATTTGCCACTATTACCGAGTCGATTACGCTGTGTGAACAAAAACAAGATTATGTGTCACGTAAGCTTTTACTAGACTTAAAAGACGGTAACGAAGAGTACTCAGACTGGCTAGATACGCAGCAAGACTTAATTAAAGCGATGGGTATAGAAAACTATATCCAAGCCAAAATTGAAGACTAGAAGGCTAATAGCACGTCTTTTGATGGGTTAAAAGCAGTCCATTCTTTGCAAGGCTAGCTTGTACCAGCTTATGAAAGTAAGCTGGTCTTTTTTTATATAAATTCAGCTTAGTCATTAGTTAAGTTGTACTCATAAGCCAGTTACAGCTATACTAAAAACGCAAGATTTTATTTGTGGTATAACTCGTGTGACCCCCAATATATGATTTGAATAAAAAAATAGGAGTAGCTATGCCTGCATTACGTCCCGATGTTGATCCTGATGGTTTATTAGAGTATTCAGTGGTCTATACTGACCGTGCTTTAAACCACATGTCGAAAGTATTTCAACAGGTAATGAATGACTTATCCAGCAACCTAAAGCAAGTTTACGCAGCAGATGCTGTGGCCATTGTGCCAGGCTCAGGTACGTATGCTATGGAAGCCATCGCCCGCCAATTAGCCACTGATAAGAACTGCCTAGTTGTGCGTAATGGCTGGTTTAGTTATCGTTGGACTCAGATTTTAGAAAAAGGAAAGTTTGCCAAATCAGTAGCGGCCTTAAAGGCACATCAGGTAGAAGGTGAATCAGAAGAGGGTGCACCAAATCCTTTCGCACCAGTAGCCATTGAAGAAGCTGTGGCAGCGATTAAAGAGCAAAAGCCAGATTTGGTATTTGCCCCGCATGTTGAGACCGCTTCTGGCATGATACTACCTGATGAGTATATCAAGCAATTGGCAGAAGCTGTGCATAGCGTGGGTGGTCTGCTGGTTATCGACTGTATCGCTTCAGGTTGTATCTGGTTAGATATGAAAGAGCTGGGTATCGACGTTCTTGTTTCTGCTCCACAAAAAGGCTGGAGCAGCACACCTTGTGCCGGTCTTGTTATGCTAAGCGAAAAAGCTGTGGCTCAAGTAGAAGCCACAGAGTCAGACAGCTTTAGCTTAGACTTAAAACAGTGGTTAACGGTAATGCGTGCTTATGAAAATGGTGGTCACGCCTATCATGCCACTATGCCAACCGACAGCTTACGCATGTTCCGTGATGTGATGTTAGAGGCCAAAGGCATTGGCTTTGAAGAGTTAAAACAATTACAGTGGGAGCTTGGCAATCGCATTCGTGACCTATTAGATGACCGTGGTATCCAAAGCGTGGCTGCTGAAGGTTATCAAGCCCCTGGCGTTGTGGTGTGCTACACCGATGATGAAGAGATGCACAAAGGCCGCGCCTTTGCCGAACAAGGTATGCAAATCGCTTCAGGCGTACCACTGCAAGTAGGTGAGCCAGATGGCTTCCAGACTTTCCGTCTAGGCTTATTTGGCCTTGATAAGCTAACGGATGTAGATGGCGCAGTAGAGCGTTTTAAAGCGGTATTAGATAAAGTACAGCCTGCTAAATAAGCGCGACTGGCAAATCTTTAATCTAAACGCTTTTTAATAGAAAAATAAAAATGCCCATTGAGTAATCAATGGGCATTTTTATTGATTGAATTGAACTAAGCTGTCAAACTTAGTGCATGACTTTCGGCTCTTCGTTGGCCATAGATTGGGCGGCATTACGCAGCTCAAACTTCTGGATTTTACCGGTACTGGTCTTTGGAATCTCACAAAAGATAACGTGCTTAGGCACCTTAAACTTGGCCAAGTGCTGACGGCAGTGTTCAACGACTTGATCACGGGTTAGTGTGGCGCCTTGGGCAATCTCAATGAAAGCTACTGGGACTTCACCCCATTTGTCATTGGAGGCGGCCACTACGCCGCAGCTGCTCACTTCAGGCATCTTGTATAAAGCATTTTCAATCTCAATACTTGAGATGTTCTCACCGCCTGAAATAATGATGTCCTTTAAGCGGTCCATAATCTTGATATAACCATCGGCGTGTTTGACCCCTAAGTCCCCAGTACGGAACCAGCCGCCTTCAAAAGCTTCTTCGGTAGCTTTTGGGTTCTTTAGATAGCCTTTCATGACCATATTGCCTTTTAAAGCCAGCTCTCCCATTTCTAGTCCGTCTGCAGCAACTGGTTCGTTGGTGCCTTGTCTTAGTACTTCAAAGCCTGTCATTAGATGAGAGGCTGTGCCTTGGCGAGACTTCTTGGAAGCACGCTCAGAGACAGACAAATCTTGCCACTCATCATGCTCAGCACAGATAGTGACGGGGCCATAAACTTCAGTTAAACCATAAACGTGAGTAATATTGAAGTTCATGGCTTCCATTTTCTCAAGCATCGCTTCTGATGGGGGAGCACCAGCCACAAAGCCGTTTACACTATGAGTGATGTTTTGCTTTAAGGACTCATCACCTGCGGCAATCATGTTATGCACAATAGGCGCCGCACAATAATGGGTGATGTTGTATTTGGCAATCAGCTGAAGAATCAGGTTGGCATCAATTTGACGTAAACAGACGTTGATACCTGCGCGCTCAGCTACGGTCCAAGGGAAACACCAACCGTTGCAATGGAAGAGAGGCAGAGTCCATAGGTAGGTATTGAACTTTGGCATGTCCCAATCAAGAATATTAGATAAGGCATTCAGCGTCGCGCCTCGATGATGGTAGACCACGCCCTTGGGCTTACCAGTTGTGCCTGAGGTATAGTTTAAGGCAATTGCATCCCACTCATCTTCTGGATAAATAGTAAGATCAAAATCTTGTGCTGCCTGCTCACTTTCAAATTCACCAAACTCAATGAGCTGCTCGTAGCTCATTTTGCCAAAAGGCTTCACTTCAGAAAAAGCTCTGTCCGTGGCATGAATTAAGATTAAGTTAGGGAAAGCTTCTTCAATTAAATCAACGTGATTGGCATATTCACTGTCTATAATCAGTACTTTGGCTTCTGAGTGTTGAAGACAAAAAGATAGGGCGTTGATGTCTAGGCGGGTATTTAACGTACACAATACGCCTTGCGACATAGGTACCCCGAAGGCAGCCTCAACCATAGCTGGGGTGTTAGGCGCCATGATGGCCACAGTATCATCTTTACTAATACCCAGTTTTCTTAAACCATTGGCAAGATTGCGGCAGCGGCTATAGGTTTGTGCCCAAGTGTAGGTAATCGGTGCGTGCACCAGGTCGTCATAAATGATAGAAGTTCTATTGGGATATACGGAGGCTGTGCGGGCGATAAATTGTAGAGGAGTTAGCGCTTGGTGATTGGCCGCATTTTTGCCTAAGCCAGTACTAAAATCGGTCATGACAGATAGTCCTTTATCAGAAATTACAGCATTCGTATCTCAGCGAGAATGCCCAGACGGTCATTGCATACCCTTTGCATGACCTAGCTTAATCAGCTTATGATACGATGGTGATGGGATAAGTTTAGTCAGTGAGTATATGTTAACTAAATTTATCTAGTCAACACATAAGTATTAATTGTAAGTCAATAAAACGATGTTAACTCATTGTGGTTAAATGATATTATCAGTTTGACTTAGTCTAAGACACATCTAGCAAATGCTTAGTAAGGTCTACTCTCCTTAGTCACATATTTCTGTTAAACGTTACTACTCATTGGGTTTAGTAATTACTCTGTATTTAATAAGGATATTTTTATGGCAACCGCTGCTACCTCTAACGATTTAAACAACTCAAATGGCAATGTCACAGGGGAAAGCTCTGGCTCTAATAATATTGCCACCACAAATGTTCCTTATCCGCATATCTTTGAGTCATTAGACTTGGGTCATACCAAGTTGAAAAACCGTATTGTTATGGGGTCGATGCACACCGGCCTAGAAGATCGCTTCTATAATTACGGTAAGCTGGCAGCTTATTTTGCTGAGCGCGCTAAAGGTGGCGTGGCCATGATGATCACAGGCGGCATCTCACCTAACCGTGAAGGCTGGTTGTTGCCTGCTGGCGGCACGATGAATACCAGAGCAGACGTGATTAACCATCAGCGTCTAACCCGTGCTGTGCATCGTCATGATAGTAAAATTATTATGCAAATTTTGCACAGTGGCCGCTATGGTTATCATCCTTTTGTGGTTTCTGCCAGTCCGTTTAAGTCGCCTATTTCTCCATTTAAGCCTCGCCAGCTGAGCGTGAGAAATATTAAAAGCACCATTGAAGATTATGCGCGCTCAGCTTCTTTAGCCAAGCAAGCAGGATACGATGGTGTTGAGATTATGGGCTCAGAAGGCTATTTGCTAAACCAATTCTTATCGCGTCATGTAAACCAGCGTAAAGATGAGTATGGCGGTGATATTAATGGCCGTATGAAGTTCCCTCTTGAGGTGGTCGAAGCAGTACGCAAAGCGGTTGGTGAAGACTTCATTATTATCTTCCGTCTATCTATGATTGATTTGGTGCAAGATGGTAATGTCATGGATGAGGTTATTACCGTTGCTAAAGCATTGGAAGAAGCGGGTGTTACCATCATCAACACGGGTATCGGCTGGCACGAAGCACGTGTACCGACCATTGTGACCAGTGTGCCACGTGCCGCTTTCATCGACTACACTGCAGAAGTGAAGCAGCATGTGTCTATCCCAGTAATGGCTGCCAACCGTATCAACATGCCTGAGACAGCTGAGAGCATCTTGGCTGCAGGACACGCAGACCTAATTCAAATGGCCCGTCCATTCTTAGCCGATCCAGACTGGGTCAATAAAGCGAAGAATGGTGAAAATGATCGCATCAATACTTGTATTGCTTGTAACCAAGCCTGCTTAGATCATACCTTTGAAAACAAACGCTCAACCTGTTTGGTTAACCCACGTGCTTGTTATGAGACAGAGCTTAACTATGAGCCTACCAAGAATCCGAAAAAAGTAGCGGTGATTGGTGGGGGCGTGGCCGGTATGTCAGCGGCTACTATTGCAGCCCAGCGAGGTCATGATGTCACGCTTTATGAAGCCAAAGACATTTTGGGCGGTCAGTTTAACTACGCCAAAGTGATTCCAGGCAAAGAAGAGTTCTTTGAAACCACACGCTACTTCCTCAATGAGTTAAATCATCAAGGTGTAACCATCAAGCTAAATACTAAAGTTACCAAAGAGATGCTAGATGAAGCCAACTATGATGATGTGGTCATTGCCACAGGGGTTGTGCCACGTAGCTTAGAGGGTAAGCTTGAGGGAGCTGATAATCCAAAAGTGATTAGCTATGCAGAGCTATTATCGGGTGAAAAAGCTGTGGGTGAGACGGTTGCCGTTATTGGTGCTGGCGGGATTGGCTTCGATGTCAGTGAGTACTTAACTGCACGTCACGGTCAGCCATTACACGAGCTAGGCCCTGAAACTCTAAAAGACCCAAGCTATCGTCCTGAGCCACAGTCAGTAGAGGATTGGAAGCAAGAGTGGGGGGTGGATGGTGATGTCGACTATCAAACAGATGGCGGCTTAACCAAGCCTGAAAAAATTGTACCTGCCCGTCAAGTATACTTATTACAACGCCGTGAAGGTCGTCTGGGTAAAGGCTTAAACAAGACCACAGGCTGGGTACACCGTGCTCATATTAAATCACATGGTGTGATGCAAATGCCTGGTGTGACTTATGACAAAGTAACCAACGAAGGGTTATGGGTTACCACCCCTCAAGGACACAGTCAGTTACTGCGTGTAGATACAATCGTGGTATGTGCCGGACAAGAGTCGGTAAATGACTTGATGCCCGCTGTAACCGATGTGAAAAAAGGTAAGGCTGCTAAAAAAGGGGAGACTCAGTATCACATTATCGGTGGGGCTAAATTGGCGGCAGAATTGGATGCCAAACGTGCGATTCGTGATGGCGCTGAGTTAGCTGCTAAGCTATAACACCAGTAATTAGTTTTGTAACAGTAACACTTAAAAAAACGGCCGCTTTAAAGCGGCCGTTTTTTTATTACGCTAAAGATAAGGCTAAATAAAACACTTGATAGCTAGAGATTTAGATTAGATAGCTGACTTAGCTAGCCATACTGAGTAGAAAATGAAGGTCAAAATTAGGACCACGCCGCTACCATGCTTCATCTCACCCTGACGTCTAAAGGCAATGATTGCCAAAATAAATAGCAGTACGGTCACTAAGCCTACCACCAGCATATCTCGGGATACAATCTGTGGATCAATATTTTGTATCGGCTTAATAATAGCGGCTACACCAACCACACCCAGCGTATTAAATAAGTTAGAGCCAATTACGTTACCCAGTGCCATGTCGTGCTCACCGCGTCTGGCTGCGGCCACACTAGCGACCAACTCAGGTAGGGAAGTACCAATGGCCACAATAGTAAGTCCAATCAGAAGTTCACTCATGCCCCATAACGTGGCCAGTTCGACCGCACCCCATACAATGGCTCTTGAGCTAGCGATTAATAAGCTAAGCCCTAAGATTAAGGCACCAAAAGATTTTAATACATTCACTTCTTGTTTGGCAGCCAACTCTTCTGGGAGCTCTACTTTATCTTTATTACTGCGTAGACTCAAAAATATCTGTATCAGCAGCACAGACACTAAGGCCATAATTAAGACAATACCATCCATTAAGGACAGGTTGCCATCGTGCAACTGAATGGCAGCCAAAGCAGTAACGGCTATTAACAGCATCAGGTCGTAGCGAATCACATCACTACGGATGATGATGGGGCTTATTAGGGCAGTCATCCCCAATACCAACGTAATATTAATGATATTAGAGCCATAGGCGTTACCCAAGGCTATATCCGGACTCCCTGATAAGGCAGCTAAAGCAGAAACGACCAACTCAGGGGCAGAGGTGCCAATCCCTAAGATAATGACCCCAATTAAGAAGCTAGGCATATTAAAGCGCACAGCCAGACTGGTTGCGCCATCAATAAAGGTATCAGCACTCCAGACCAAAATAGCCAGGCCAATGATGACAGCGATAATCGCTAGGCCCATAAGAAACTCCAATAAGATTTATAAAAATAAAAAAAGCTAAGCAATATAAATCGCTTAGCATTTTTCAATAAAGATAGTAAACAGTATTCATTAAGATACTTGCACAGGAATGACGTTAGCCGTGTCTTTTACGGTGTTGTCTTCGTTGCAGTAAACTAATTTTGGCTTATGAGTATCAGCTTCTTTTTCGTCCATCTGTGCATAAGCACAAATGATAACGATATCGCCTAAATCCGCCATGTAAGCCGCTGCACCATTTAATGAAATAATGCCAGACCCTGCTTCAGCACGGATGGCATAGGTACGAAAGCGCTTACCGTTGCTTACGTTGTAGATATCAATCGATTCGTTCTCACGAATACCAGCCAAATCTAATAAGTCGCCATCTATCCCACAAGAGCCTTCATAATGCAGGTCAGCATGAGTGACGCGGGCACGGTGTAGTTTGCCTTTTAATAAGGTCAATAACATAGAGGATTTCCTTGAAATTATGGACTAGAGGTCGTGCAGAAAAGAATTCGAAAGCAGATTATACCCATAAAATGAGCTGTTTTCTGCAATTTGTGCTTAAATTATCAAAAAACTATTGAATAATCTAGTTTTAATATAAGCCACTTTGAGGGTAGAGGAAGGAAAAAAGCCATCTTTACAGCCTAATGCCAGTCAGTTAAGGCAAAAACTCAATAAAAGTAATAAAATAGCCCATCTAATAAGTAGATGGGCTATTTTACTATGAGACTACAAGACGCTATTAATGAGACGCATAAAAGGATTCCAGACACCCTAGAACAATTTAGTGAATTAGGTGTAATGGACAAAATTCAGGCTGACACAGCCCTTAAAGCTATATACTATAAGTATTTGCAAGGATTGAAAGCCATGAATCAAAAAACTGCCCTTTTTGTGGTGAAAAACACATTAAAAAGAACGGTCACAAATCAGGAAAACAACAGTACAAATGCCTAATTTGTGATCGGCAGTTTTTAGGTGGCAAACGTCTTAATAATGAAATATTGTGGACTGAATATACACAAGGTAAACAGACCTATAAACAACTTGCTAATAAGTATAGCTGTAGCATAAAGACCATACAAAGACGGCTAGATACTATTGAAATAAAGTCACTTAATAAGCTACCTACGCGTGCAAACATAGTGATGGACACGACCTACTTTGGTCGAACATTTGGCTTAATGGTATTTATCGACTATACAAGTAAAACTGTATTACACCACCGCATTATTCATTATGAAACCAACGCACTGTATAAACTAGGAATAGAGCATATACAATCACAAGGCATTGATATAACAAGCATTACTTGCGATGGACGACGAGGTCTTAATGCTTTGTTTAAAGATATACCCATGCAAATGTGCCAGTTTCATCAGCTACAGATCATCACTAGATACTTAACACGTCGACCTCAAAATGTCGCTAGTATCGCCCTTAGACAGCTTGCCTTAAACATAAAGTATTATGATAAAACTACATTCATTCAAGACTTAGATAGCTGGTATTTGACCCATGAAGACTACTTAAATGAGCGTAGTATCAATACGGATACTGGTAAGACTTGGTACACCCATAAGCGTCTTAGAAGTGCCTATAGAAGCTTAAGAACCAACAGTGATTGGTTATTCACTTATAGAGAATTGGAGGACTTAAACATCCCAAATACGACCAATTCTCTAGAAGGGTTGTTTAGTGAGTTAAAACGCCAATTAAGTAGTCATAATGGGCTAAATAAACAACGTAAGCTTAAGTTTATTAACAACTTTGTAATGACATACTCTGCTAATTAGCCTGAAAAATGTCCATTAGAGACTAACCGCTAGTTTTTAGCCTGAATTTTGTCCATTACACCGTGAATTAATAGACCCTGAGTGGATACAGCAAGTGAACCGCCCCGACTTTATCGGAGAGTGTATTGCTTGAGTCAGGCAGCTTTGTCTGACTCATTAAGGCTATCATAGTATCGTCTCTCAAATTCAAAAGGCGACACATAACCAATCGTACTATGAATGCGAGTTTTGTTAAACCTGAGAAGCGTTAAAAATCGATTAAGTATCGATTTAGCTTTGCAAGGCGAGAGCTATGCTCGAGTGACGACCCATTCAAGGGTTGCTAATTCAACATCATACGCATCCCGCCACTGCGGTTTTAAATATTCAATCACCTCTGTTTTATAAAGCCCGTTAACCGTTTCAGCTAACGCATTATCGTATGAATCACCGGTTGTACCAACAGATGCAATAACGCCAGAATCAGCCATCTTATCCGTATAGCGAATGGATAAGTACTGAACGCCGCGATCACTATGATGAATGACATCTTTAGGATGGTTTCTGTCTGCAATGGCTTGATTTAACGCTGCCATCACCATATCCGTGTTCATTCGATCTGATACTTTCCAACCAACGATAGCGCGAGCAAACACATCAATGATAAAGGCAGTATAGACCCAACCACTCAATGTTTTAACGTAAGTAAAGTCAGCAACCCATAGCTGGTTAGGTCTATGTGCACTGAAATTACGATTAACTAAGTCGTCTGCCCGTATTTGATCATCACGAGACTTAGTGGTTATCTTACCTTTACCTCGCCAAATACCCTGCATACCATGCTGACGCATTAACCGCTCTACAGTGCAACGTGCAGGATGTACACCTTCGGACTTCAACTGTTTCCAGACTTTACGAGCACCGTATCGGCATTTGCTGTCCTTCCAGATACGTTTAATCTCACCTAGATAGAACTCATCATGCTGACTACGCTGTGAACGTTTTTCAGGACTTTCTTCTAGCTCTTTAGCACGATAGTATGTGGATGGAGCAATCGGTAATACTCTACAGATTGGCTCGACTCCATATTTTTGTTTGTGATCGTCAATAAAATCAACCATTACTTGGGTTTGCGGTCGAGCTCCGCCTGGGCGAAAAAAGCGGCTGCTTTCTTTATAATCTCATTGGCTTGCTTTAACTCTCTGTTCTCACGTTCAAGCTCTTTGATACGCTCGGCTTGGCTTTGAGCTTGAATATTTGCAGGAATGGTCTTATCTACGTGATTTTTATGCCATGATCGTAGGGTCTCAGGCGTACAACCTATCTTTGGCGCTATGGCTTTGATGGCTGACCAGGTGGATGGGTAGTCGTCTTTAGCTTCAATTAGCATACGGACGGCTCGCTCTTTCATTTCGGGGGTATAGTTTCGTGTTTTCATTGTCGTATTCTCTTGGAGCGTTGAGTCTCCGACAATCCCGGGGCGGTTCAACTGGCTTCCTTCCTACTCTGAGCCTCCGACAACAATTAAACAAATATTTACTTAGTCAGCTACTTTAAGAAAACCAGAAAGGCTACTGTATATCGTTACAAGCCATAGCTACATTTTGGCTAAAATCTAACAAACTATCTTATAAATACAAGTTGAAGTCTCTTATGAAAACTGAAATTCTTGATCCTCGCATTGCTGATGTTGGTGGCATTCCTATTGCCCGTTTACTTCCTAATAAAGGCAAGCGTCCTATCGGTGCTTGGTGCTTTATGGATCATGCTGGCCCTGCTGAATTTGGGGAAGATGAAGACGGTATGCAGGTGGGCCGTCACCCGCACATCAACCTGCAAACTTTTAGCTGGATGATTGATGGTGAAGTACTACACAAAGACAGTATCGGTAATGAGCAAGTTATCACTAAAAACCAAGTCAACGTGATGACAGCAGGTACCGGTAATGATCAAGGTATCAGCCATACTGAACAAAGCGTATTCCCAGACACGGGCGGCTCTGCTGATGCCTGGCGCGGTATGAACATGGTACAGCTATGGATTGCGCTACCTACAGATCAAAAGATTGAGCGTAACTTCCACCATTATCCTAAGCTACCAAGCTGGTCAACGGATAGCGCTGAGTTTGTATTAACGACAGGAAGCTACACCACCCCAGAGGGTGACAGCTATGAAGCCCCAACCATTCAGTACACCAAGCTTATTGGCTTAGATGTCCACTTAGTGCAAGACACTGAAGTTGAGCTTACCTTACAGCCAGGCTTCGAGTACGGTATTTTGATGGTGGTCGATGGCGTTGAATACCAAGGTCAGCAGTACGAGCAAAACCAATTGATTCGCTTCGATGACATTAGTGAAACTACTACTATTAAAGTTTCAGGTAAAAAAGGCACTCGTTTCATGCTATTAGGCGGTGAGCCACTGAATCAAAAAGTTTTATTGTGGTGGAACTTCGTGGCCGATAATAAAGAAGATATCGAGCTGGCGATTAAAGACTGGAATAACAACCACCCTCGCTTTGGTAATGTAGACTCTGAGTTGAAGCGCTTAGAAGCCCCTGCTTTACCTGAAGGTTTTAAAGAATAACTTTTTAGATTTAATTAATGAACAGAACTCACTGTTAAAATATATTTACAAAAAAGTAGTAGAGAATTTTTTTATTTATTTTATAATTAGCCCCAGTTGTGTTCATAGGCGTTCCCCAGTTGTGTTCATAGGCGTTAAGTAACCTAAATACCCAAACGACTGGTAGCGCTCAAAGTAGCCGCTAAAAAGAGTAACTAATCTAATTCTCTCTACCTTTTGTAGTATTTAATAAAAAATAACGGCCTGTGACAAATAGAGTTAACCTTACCCTTTAATTACATCCTTTCATAAATTGGAGAATTATTATGTCAAACCTACAAGCATTCCAATCTCTAGCAGAAGCTCGTCGTTCTATCTATGCTATCAACGATCAACTTCCTGTATCTAAAGAAGAAATCGTTAAGCTAGTTGAGCACGCTGTATTACACACTCCTTCAGCGTTCAACTCTCAGTCAAGCCGCCTAGTGGTATTATTTGGTGAAGACCACGAAAAATTATGGCAGATCACTGAAGACAAACTACGTGCTATCGTAAATGATGACACTGCTTTTGAAAGCACTAAACAAAAAATTGACAGCTTCAAAGCAGGTGCTGGTACGGTATTATTCTATGAAGATCAAACTGTTGTTAAAGGTCTACAAGAAAACTTCGCTCTATATGCAGACCGTTTCCCAGTATGGTCAGAGCACACCAGTGCAATGCATCAGTATGCGATTTGGACTGCTCTAGCTAGCCTAAACATTGGTGCAAGCTTACAGCACTACAACCCAATCATTGATGAAGATGTAGACAGCACTTGGAACATCGATCCTGAGTGGAACCTTGTTGCTCAGCTAGTATTCGGTGGTATCGAGCAGCCTGCAGGCGAAAAAGAATTCGCACCTGTTGACAGCCGTCTAAAAGTATTTGGTGTATAATTAGCCCATATATAGTGTCTGAAAAGACCGGATAAACAGCTTACTAATAAGCTGGTTTATTCAAAAAAAGCAGCCCTGAGAGATCAGGGCTGCTTTTTTATGGGGGTTTATCAGAGCAACTTAATTAGTCGTGCGTTAGTTTTTACTCTTGGCTTGTCTTTTGGCCCCTTGCTTGCGGAAGGTATCCACAAAATTACCTGTGGTTTGCGGGAAGACATTGGCTATCTTTGCCACCACACCACGGCTTGGGGGTAATACCATTTCAAAAGGACGCTTTTTGAGGACCGGTCCCACAATGGCATCAACCACCTCATCTACTGTCAAAGTGCGACTGCCCGAGAAGGTTAAAGCCGCTTGCTCTTTGTCTTTTTGCTGATCGAGCATAGGAGTTTGTACCGCATCCGGACATAAGGTAGTCACAGCAATGCCATACTGCTCAAGCTCCATGCCCGCGGCCAATGAATAGGCGCGCACTGCATACTTACTGGCGCTATATAAAGACAGACCGGGTACAGGCGATAAGGCCGCTAGTGAGGCCACATTAATGATATGGCCACTGCCCTGCTGACGCATGGTTTCTACCACGCTTTGGGTGCCATAGATGGTCCCTTTGACATTGATATCAAAGTGCAAATCAACCTCATCAGGAATGACAATATCGGCAATCCAGTTGTCTTTTAGCACACCGGCCACATTGCACATCACATCAATACGTTGCCAGTGATTTAATACCGTCTCAACCACGCCTTGCCACTGATCTACGCGGCGCACATCCAACTGTTGTAAAACCAAGGAGCCATCAGATTCTGCTAACGTATGGTCCGCATAAATCTCAGCTAAAGCCTCATAATTAATGTCACAAGCACACACCTTATTGCTTGCATCACTAAGCAAGCGTTGGCATAAGGCACGACCGATACCTGAAGCGGCTCCTGTTACGATGTAAACTTGCGCCATATGCCACCTCTTTTTTTGGTAGGGGTTGTTTTTGGGGTGAAGGTACCAAATTCTAGCTCGCCCATACGTACTGTGGGAGCAGTACCTGGGAACAGATAGTAGCCGGCAGATTCAGAAGATAATGCCATATTAAAGAAGCGCTCATCTTTTGGATAAGGACCCGCCACAGTTTTTTCTTGGACCATCGATAGATACTGGTCAATACCATACTCTAAGGTATTGCCATTCATTACCACTTCAGATTCAGTCAACTCAGCATATTTGGCCAAACCTTTAATGCTTGAGTGCTGCGGCGCATAAGAGTCCATACTTACCCCATTCTCAGAGGTAACCAACAAGCCTTGATCGGTGTGTGCCACAATAGAGTGGTTGCCCTCGGTGTGACCCTTGGTATGCATTAACGCCACTGAACCATCCCCTAAGAACACATCCCCATCAATAAGCTCAATACGGCTGTCATCAATACCATCAATACCGCCTGGGCAATACCACTGATTTTGCCACGGTAATAAGGCTTGGGTACTCTCCCACTCCTCACGCATGACCAATAGCTTAGCATTTGGGAAAATGGCCGCTTGACCACCGCCTCCTAGCCAACGGGTTAGATTTTGGGTGTGCAAGTGGTCATAGGTGATATAGTCGACATCTTCTGGTGCCAGACCCAGCTTAGCAATAGCCGTTAGTACCGTATCACTAGGTCGAACAATCATCTTCTCAACCGGCTTAGATAAGACACCCATATCTTCTAGCATGTGATAAAAGTAAGGGGTATCGCGCTGATTTTCCCAGTCTGAAGGGCTCACCAACAAGGTCTTAATCCCTTCCTCACTATCAAACTGAATCACAAACAGTTTATTACAGATATGGATATAAGGTGTGGGCAATGCAAAGGCATTTAGGTAGCCATATTTGCTAGGGTATGGAATACGGATAAGCTCAAAGGTCTTATAAAATTTAACCTTTGGGTTGGCCAACATGGTCTTGCGAAAATCTTCGGCCGCAGCACGCACACCCTCTACCCTATGTAGAGGCTTGGCGGCATCACGGGACGATTTAAAATGAGAAACTGAGTGAATAATACTCATGATACAGTCTTTGTAGTCAATGTGTTTGAGACTTCCCTAAATAAAAGACTACTTGTCCCCTGTTATTTAAAGCCTAAAGTGAGACTTCATTAGTTTTTTAAGGATAATTTATTATAAACCTATATAAAGACATCCGTAGCCTATCTTTAAAATGGCAGTACCTTTAAAACGGTACCGCACTTTCCCATGCCATCCAAGTATTTAAGGTGGGATGCTTTAAACGTAGCTTATGGGCATGCAAGTTCAATCTTGGAGCCAACTCAAGCGCTTCCCCCTCAGCATAAATGGGGTCACCGATGATAACGTGGCCTAAATGCACCATATGCACTCGCAGCTGATGACTGCGGCCCGTCACAGGATGTAAGGCCACTCGCGTCACAGGTTTGCCCTTGCGTAGCTCGTGATGTAATACCTCATAATGAGTCAACGCATGCTTTTTCCACTCAGGATCCGCCACATGCATAGGCTTAATACTTGGCTCATAACGCACGGGAATATTAATCTCGCCTTTTTTGCCTGGTACAGCCAGTGTACCTTGGACAATGGCTTGATATTCTTTTTGGGGAATACGCTCAATAAACTGCTTACTAATGTGGGTCTGTGCCGGTTTGTTTTTGGCAAAAATCATTAGACCTGAAGTATCCATATCCAAGCGATGAATCAGCTTTACCTCTGGGTTGGCACGCTCTAAGCGAGACAGTAAGCTGACCTTTAAGTCTTTGCCATCAATACTTAGTAGGCCGGCAGGCTTATCTACCAACAGTAAATCTTCGTCTTCATAGACAGTTATTTGGGTCATAAAGTCTTTAAAAAACTGCTCATCACGCTCAGCTTCTTCAAGGTTTAATTGGTTTACAGTTTCTATAGAAATTGCCATAACAGGTCACAAAATTAAGAGAAAAAAGAATTAAATAGAAGGGTTGTATCCCTAAATAGTTGGGCGTCAAAGTATACCATCAATCCAACTGATACCAATTATTAACCATACTTAACGGGGCAAAGACAAAACTTGGCACAATAAATGGTAATATAGACCCCATGATTCAGACTAGGCAGTCTTAAGCCTTAATTCTACAGTAAAAGCCCTGTAGTAAATGTCGTAAACAACCAAGCCGACCGCTTATGCCTATACTGTCTTAATTAGATTTTAACACCAATAAAAGGAAAAAATTATGTCAGATTTAATCGTTAACTCAACCGACTCAAACTTCGAACAAGACGTTGCACAATCTGATGTGCCTGTATTAGTAGACTTTTGGGCAGCTTGGTGTGGTCCTTGTAAAGCCATTGCTCCAGTACTAGAAGAGCTGGCTGATGACTACGCTGGTAAAGTTAAAGTAGTTAAAGTTGATGTGGATGAAAACCCAGAAACTGCTAGCCGTTTCGGTATCCGCAGCATCCCAACTTTAATGGTATTCAAAGGCGGTGAAAAAGTAGATATGGTTATGGGCCTACAGCCTAAAGCTGATCTAGCTGCCTTATTAGATAAGCACCTATAATTCATCTCTCCGAATAAGTCAGCCGGTTACTTTGGCTGATCACAGGTGAGAGTGTTATAAGTCGCCTAAAAAGCGGTTGTCATTGACAGCCGCTTTTTTTTGGGTTTAAAAAGGATGAGAGTTACTGTCTACTCAATAACCACAAGCCTTTTAACTTACCCTAACCCCTCGTAAATTAAATGGTTTATCTTAGCCAAACTGGCATTAAAATATATTTTAACCTAACAAAACCATTGACATGACGCGGGTAAACACCGTATAGTTTGACTCCTAGAGAATATCTATTGTCAATTTGCGCATCACAATAAAGAGTGCCTCGTATTTTAGGCATCTTTGCTGTAAATATACGCTTATCTGCACATAATCATCGCTCAATCACCCCTGTCTTAATACCTCTGTTATCACTTGCGTATTAACTGACTGACACGCCAGTTGAGAGTCTGTTATTGATGATTTAACGCTAGATATTGACAACCAAAATATCTTTTCTCACTTTCTAGCTTTACCGTACATCCTATCTGTATCCAATAACCGATTATTATTAACAAATAGGTTTGGCCCTTATTTAGTGATTTATTTATAAATTATCTGCTGGATGTTGACCGTCTTATTGAGTCATCTTAGGCTCGATGATTATAGATAGTAACCTATTCCAATCCTTTGTAGAGTCAATGACTGATACAGTCTATGACCACAACTGATTAATCCTATTTAAGCCAAATACAGATAACAAAGCCTTCTTTATTTATCTCCACCCTTCTGGTTATTTTTAACCAGTGGCTTTGGCTAGAAGTGGTAAATACAAATAGTAAAGCCTCTAACCTGATACCTAATGGAAATTAGATCTTATTGAGCTAAGTAAGAACTATTCATGTTAATGACACATTCTTTTTCCTATCTTTATTTTTCACCAACTCCATCAACGTGTGGCGATATTTTGTTATCGCAGGCACTTTTATAACCTATTGCATATGCTTAGTTTATATAGGCGTACCGGCAGCTGACTATGACTCAACAACCATCAAACGAAACCTCTATGAACCTCACTGAACTAAAAAAGAACTCCGTTGCTGAACTGCTAAATATTGCAAAAGAAATGGGGCTCGACAATCTTGCGCGTAGTCGCAAACAAGACATCATCTTTGCTATCTTAAAAAAACATGCCAAAAATGGGGAAGCCATTTATGGTGATGGCGTACTAGAAGTCCTTCCCGATGGATTTGGCTTCCTAAGATCTTCAGAAGGCTCTTATTTAGCTGGACCTGATGATATTTATGTTAGCCCTAGCCAAATCAGACGTTTTAGCCTAAAAACAGGCGATTCCATCGCAGGGACTATCCGCCCGCCAAAAGATTCAGAACGTTATTTTGCCCTACTTAAAGTCGGTGAAATCAACTTTGACACTCCAGACCGTTCACGTCACAAACTCATCTTTGAAAACCTAACTCCCCTCTTCCCTACCGAGCAATTAAAGCTTGAGATGGGTAACGGGACTACCGAAGACTTAACCGGCCGTGTGATTGACTTAATCGCCCCAATTGGTAAGGGTCAACGCTCAATTATCGTTGCGCCGCCAAAAGCGGGTAAAACCGTCTTATTACAGACCATTGCTCAATCTATCACTCGCAACAACCCTGAGTGCTATCTGATTGTACTGCTTATCGATGAGCGCCCAGAAGAAGTGACTGAAATGCAGCGTACTATTCGCGGTGAAGTGGTTGCCTCAACCTTTGATGAGCCGCCACAACGTCACGTTCAAGTGGCCGAAATGGTGATTGAAAAGGCCAAGCGTCTGGTTGAGCACAAACAAGATGTGGTAATTTTATTAGACTCAATCACCCGTCTGGCGCGTGCTTATAACACCGTAGTGCCGTCTTCAGGTAAGGTATTATCTGGTGGTGTCGATGCTAATGCCTTAGCCCAGCCTAAGCGTTTCTTCGGTGCAGCACGTAATATCGAGGAAGGTGGTAGCTTAACTATTATCTCAACTGCGCTGATCGATACAGGCAGTAAAATGGACAGCGTTATCTTTGAAGAGTTCAAAGGTACCGGTAACCAAGAAATCACTCTTGAGCGTGATTTGGCTGAAAAACGTGTGTTCCCAGCCATTAATATCAAAAAATCAGGCACTCGCCGTGAAGAGCGTCTGCTAGATGAAGATACGCTGCGTAAGGTTTGGATTCTACGTAAACTGCTTCAGCCGATGGATGGGGTGCAAGCTACTGAGTTCTTACTAGACCGCTTAAAAGAAGCTAAGACCAACGATGACTTCTTTGACCAAATGAAGCGTAAATCGCAAAACTAAACCTGACTCAAGGCTTAACTAATTAATAGCTTGAAGAAAAAGACTACCCCTAGGTGGTCTTTTTTTACCTTAACTTTTCTTTATTCCGGACACATCGGTGTAACAAGCTTTACGTTTTAGACGCAAACACCAGTCATTTTAATACACTTAAATGTTACAAATGGTTTAGTATAGAGTCATATACTCCGTGGCTGACCCAGTCGGCTTAGCTTATAAAGTATTTCTTATGAAGTAATAAGAAGTTAGCTGATACTAGGTAAGACACTCTCCTCTTTTATTTTTTGTTTATCTTATGACAAGGAAGACACCATGAAACTATCTAAGACTCTTGCTCTAGCAACCATGACCAGTTCAGCCCTATTTCTAGCTGGCTGTAACTCAACAGGTGGCTATAACTCAATGAACAATACTGCTAAAGGTGCTACTGCTGGTGCGGTTGCTGGTGCCCTGATCAAATCTAAAGGCGACAGCAAAGACATCGCTAAAGGCGCTGCAACAGGTGCCGCTATTGGTGGTATCAGTGGTTATGTAATTGATCACACTAACTAATATTTTTAGCTAACTTGCTTTAGTAAGTTACATAAAAAAAGAGCCTGCATTGCAGGCTCTTTTTTTATGTTGATTGGTTTTCTACATTAACTAGGCTATATTAATTAGGTCGTAACAGGCCATCTACTTAATAAATAGCCCCTTAAAATCTGGCTTAAACGGCACCAGAGAAAGTGTCGCAACTGCGGATATCACCGCTTTCAAGCCCACGAGTAAACCAATTTACACGCTGTTGGCTGGTACCATGGGTGAAGTTATCTGGCATAACCGTGCCTTGAGTTAGACGGTCATCGCCGATTTGGCTGGCCGCATGTAAGGCTTCTTCTATATCGCCTTCTTCTAAGAACTGAACCCGCTGCTGATTGCGGTTGGCCCAAACGCCAGCATAGCAGTCCGCCTGTAACTCTTGACGTACCGAAAGCTGGTTGCCTTGGGTTTCACTAAGTTGACGACGGGCTTGATTCACTTTCTGAGAAGTGCCTAATAAAGTCTGTACATGATGACCAACTTCATGAGCAATCACGTAAGCTTGGGCGAAGTCACCGGCCTTGCCTTGGTTTTCAGCATCGCCTGAGCCTTGTTGATCGCCGGCAATTCCTAAATTATTACGCATTTCAGTGAAAAACGAGGTGTCCAAATAAACCTGTTGATCCCCTGGACAATAAAAAGGACCGGTAGCTGAGGTAGCACTACCACAAGCTGAATTTACTCGGCCATTAAATAAAACCAGTTTAGGCTCTCTATAGCTGCTGCCCATCTCCTGGAAGATCTCTTGCCATACCGCTTCCGTATCTGCCAATACCACAGAGACAAACTGAGCATCACGACTGTTGTCATCTAAAGGCTGAGTACTGGTACTGTCTCCTGCTGTCATCGATTGTCCAGTCTGAAAGGCAGTCATGGGGTTCACCCCAAACACTAGCCATAAGACCAGCCCAATAATAATACCAAAGATTCCCCCACCAGCGGCCTTACCACCGCTCATGCGTACGTTTGAGCTACCACTTCTATCACGCCATTTCATAGATATTCGCCTCAATCATTACCTAAAAGTCAGGGGGATATTCATAGTAACCCCAATATTTTTGTTTGGCTATAAACTTGTTTATGCCTTTATATCATAGCTTGGCAGGTTAGTATCATAGATATCAAATTTACTACTACTATTAAATATGACACTTTTTTGAAAAAATCAAAAAATTTTTAATGCATGCCGTTATATTAAAAAGTATAATTAGCAGATATTCGGAGCGTAGGCTATAAATTATTGCCTAAACCCCCATATATTTACATTTAGTCACTTTTTACCTAAATTATATTGTAGCTTTTTACAAGTAAATCTATATTATATACAACCATATATGAATAGAGTTTAGAACACCTGCCAATTTTATAAATAGCTATTTTGTATATTTATGGGCTGGGCAGTTGAAACATACTGGTAAACATGTTCCAAGCGTTTCGTTAAAAATTGTATCTAAATATAATGTTTAACCAAATTTACTTTAATTTGTAATATTAGTGATGTATAATCGTTAACGAATTCTGACCCTTCAAAATTATATTTATAGAAAGTTAAATGACAGCAATACTTCCTATTTCTGCGTAGCTTTTTATAAATTGATGTGTCAGTTATATTTCACTTTCTTGGAGAAAATTATGAAACTTAAGCTACTTGCACTTTCAGGCTTAATGGCAGCTACTATGGGTTTAACAGCTTGTGATAGCAACAAAGAAAACGCTGTTGAAGACATCAACGACGCTCAAGAAGAGCTACAAGACGCAGAAGTACAGCTAGAAGAAGCTGCTGCTGAAGGCGAAGAAGTTGCTACTGAGCAAGAAGTTGTTGCTGACACTCAAGAAGCTGCTGCTGAAGCTGAAGTTGTTGCTGCTGACGGCGACGCTGAAGCTGCTGAAGAAGCTGACAACATCGATACTGACGCTGCTGCTAACGAAGCAATGGCTGAAGGCGAAGCTGCTGCTGACGAAGTTGCTCAGTAATTTAGCGATAAAGTTTCTATTGTCTAGTAACACTAACAATAGTACGAAAAAAGAGAGCCTTTGGCTCTCTTTTTTTATTTGTCGAACAGTAGGTAGTTAAGAGTTGTAGATATAAGAACTATAGATAGTTAAATTGAGTTTAGCTTTTAGCTTTTAGCTTTTAGCTTTTAGCTTTTAGCTTTTAGCTTTTAGCTTTTAGCTGCTTATTTAAAAACAAACCAATGACTCATACAAATCTGCTTTATCAGCCTATCCCTAAATCATTGGCGCGCTTTACCACTAAAATTAAGACTATAGCGATTGAGACTGTAGCTGATAGTCCTCTACTTGACGACGTAATTTTTGCCCTGCTTTAAAAGTAACCACTCGGCGAGCTGAGATCTGTACCTCTTCTCCAGTTTTAGGATTACGACCTGGTCTGCTTTTTTTATCTTTTAGAATAAAGTTTCCAAATCCAGAGAGCTTTACGTCTCTACCCTCTACTAAATTATCATAAATTTCATCAAAGAATGAGTCTACTAGCAGCCTTCCTTGCTGTCTTGTAAAACCAAACTTGCCAACCAAATGATCAATGATATCTGCTTTGGTCAACGTCTGTGTTTCTGAGTTTTTTACTGTCATTACGGCTTCCTTATGGTGTAAAACTCTTGAAATGGTCTAAAGAGACCCAGAATTATTATAATTAAAATACCCTTTAAGCTTCCTGCTCGCTAGGCTTCCTCCTAATGCGTCAATTAATATCAACGCAAAATTTAGGACGGGGTGCAATCACCCCTCCTAAAACCAGTTAACCCCTAATTTATAGCGTTAACCGTATCCTACTATAAAAACACCTTTGAGACTAAAGATTAGCTGTCTCTTAGCTGTGCACCATGCTGCTCTTGCAATGCCTCAATGACACGTTGCATAGCTTCATTGACTACGTCATCAGACAAAGTCTGCGCAACGTCTTGCCAAACTAGAGCAAAGGCCACTGAACGCATACCTTCTGGCGTGTGCTCGCCTTGATACACATCAAACAACCAGTGTTGCTGTAACAACGCCCCACCCGCTTCACGAATGGTTTGAGATAAAGCCTGACGTGGAATTTCAGCCTCTACTAGCAAGGCTATATCACGACGCACCTGTGGGAACTTAGAAGGGCTAGCGATACTTTGAGTCACTCGAGCTTCTTCTAAAATAGGGGCTAAAGCCAATTGTGCTACCCAAGTTGTTGGTAAATCAAGCTTTTGTGCCACAGTAGGATGCAGTTGGCCCAACCAGCCCACTACTTTGCCATCAATTAATAATTCAGCACTTTGGCCAGGATGCAAGAAGGCCATTTCACTGCGCTGATAACTGATGCGTGACTCGTCTAAAGTTGAAGGCAGTAATTGTTCTACATCACGCTTTAAGTCAAAGAAGTCCATCGCACGATTGCTGTGGGCCTGCTCTGGATTAATGTCACCGGTAGCTACGATAGCTAGGCTTGGCGTTTGTACCAACTCATCAATCGTAGCACCCACAAAGCTTAGACCGGTTTCGAAGAAGCGAACTCTAGGCTGCTGACGATTCAAGTTATACTGAACACAAGGAATCAAGCTAGACAATAAAGTACGGCGCATAACCGCTAAATCTGCTGAAATAGGGTTGGCCAATGCTAACAAGTTACCCAGCTTTGAATCATCCAAAGCCTTTTCCATTTTTTCATCGCTGAAACTAAAGCTGATGGCTTCCATGTAGCCTGCATCAACCATAGTCAACTTTAAGCGGTGTGTTAAGTCTGCGCTATCGTCGTAACGCATATCAACACCAAGGTTAGGTAAGGTGCTTGGAATATTGTCATAGCCGTAGATACGAGCCACTTCCTCAATCAAATCTTCTTTGATTTCAATATCAAAGCGATGACTTGGTGGCAAACAGCTTAGCACGGTCACGCCGTCTTGTTGCTGCTCTTCTACCTGAATCTCAAGTTGAGTCAATATTTCAATAATACGCTGTTTTTCAATTTCAATGCCAATTACTTCTGACACTTTATGCAGAGGCAATTCGACAGCTGCTCTTTTTGGTAGTTTCTCAAGGTTTTCAACCGCAGTAATATTACCGGCTTTAGCGCTGGCCACACTACTAATTAGGTTAACCGCACGATTTAAAGCCTGCATTGGCAGCTCAAAATCTACCCCACGCTCAAAGCGCTGTGACGCATCGGTATGAAGGCCAAAACGACGGGCACGGCCTGCTATGGCTAACTGATCAAAGAAAGCACTTTCTAAAACAATATTGGTGGTGCTGTCAGTCACACTGCTGCGCATACCACCCATGATACCAGCTAATGCCACAATGCCTTCTTCATCGGCAATAACTAACTCATCGCCTTTAAAGGTAATGGTTTGTTCATTTAGCAGCTCAAGTGTTTCGCCCTCTTTAGCGATACGAACCTGAATACTACCAAACAGCTTATCGCCATCAAACGCATGTAACGGCTGACCAAGCTCTAATAGAACATAGTTGGTCACATCAACTAAGAAGTTATGCAGACGCTGACCACTTTGTAGCAACGCTTTTTGCATCCAATCTGGGGTCTCAACACTGCGATCGATGTCTAAAACAGGCTGCGCTAAATAACGAGGACAAGCGTCAATGGCTTCTACGGTTACCGCTCGTGTGGTATCCACTTCACCTTGTTGTGCCTTGATTTCAGGTGCCGTTACTTGTAGGCCATTGATGACGCCGATTTCACGAGCAACACCGCGCACACTAAAACAATCACCACGGTTTGGTGTGATAGAGATGTCTAATACTTTATTGTCTAGACCAAGGTAGTCACGGATATCCACCCCAATTGGGGCGTCCTCTGGTAGCTCTAGCAGACCATCAACAACGTCTGGTAAGTCAATCTCTGAGGCACCACACAGCATACCTTGTGACTCTACACCACGCAGCTTACTCTTCTTAATTTTAAAACCTTTGCCATCTTCAGTAGGCAACTTGGCACCAATGGTTGCCACTGGCGCACGCATGCCAACTTTGACGTTAGGCGCACCACAAACAATTTGTAAAGGCGCATCGGCATTGATATTAACCTGAGTCACTCGTAGCTTATCTGCATCAGGATGCTGCTCAACGCTGATAACCTCACCCACGACCACGCCACTAAAGTCGGCAGCAACCGCTTCAATATCATCAATCTCAAGGCCTGCCATGGTTAATTGATCGGCCAATGCCTGTGTATCATTGTTGGGATTTACCCACTCGCGTAACCATTGTTCGCTAATTTTCATAGAATTCTCAAAAGGCTGTCAAATTATTATGTCTGTTATTGGTAGAGTATGATTCAAAATAACCGTTTGTGGTTTATCCAAACTGGCGTAAGAATCGCACATCGTTTTGGAAGAACAAACGCAAATCATCAATACCATAATAAAGCATGGCAAAACGCTCGATACCCATACCGAAGGCAAAGCCTGTGTATTTTTCAGAGTCGATACCACAGTTGGTCAATACTTTGGGATGCACCATACCGCAGCCCATAACCTCAAGCCATTTACCGTTATCCGCTAAGATATCTACTTCTGCTGAAGGCTCAGTGAATGGGAAGAATGATGGACGGAAACGTACGGTTAATTGCTTACCAAAGAAGGCTTCTAAAAACTCGTTAATAAGGCCTTTTAACTCTGCAAAAGTGGTGTGCTCAGTCACCATCAAGCCTTCTAGCTGATGGAACATAGGAGAGTGCGTTTGGTCTGAGTCACAGCGGTAGACACGACCTGGACAGATAATACGAATCGGTGGCTCACCTGCTTCCATGGTACGAATTTGTACCGGACTGGTGTGCGTACGCAATAAATAATGTGCATCAAAATAGAAGGTGTCATGCATGGCGCGCGCAGGGTGATGCGACGGAATATTTAGCGCCTCAAAGTTGTAGTAATCACTTTCAACTTCAGGACCTGTTGCCACATTAAAGCCAGCTTGCATAAAGAACTGCTGCATGCGCTGAGCGGTCATAGTTACAGGATGCAATTGACCTTTTTGTTGACCACGAGCGGGTAAAGTGATGTCAATACGCTCTGCTTCAAGCTTGGCGTTAAGTGCCGCCTCTTCTAATACTTGCTGCTGGGCATTTAGGCTGTCAGTGATCTGAGTACGTACTTGATGCAACCAGCCACCTTTCGTTTTTCTACTGTCGGCATCGAGTTTACCCATCTGCTTCGACCAACCAGTTAAAGCACTCTTTTTACCGGTGAGTGTCACTCGCATTTGCTGTAAATCTGCAGGGTTAACAATCTCGCCAATCGCAGACTTAGCTGCCTCAGCATAGCCTTGTAACTCGGCTTCGGTTAACTCGCTTAACACATCAGATAAGCTTGGTAGGCTGGCGGTAAGCTCAGCTAAGCTGCGTTTATTGTCAGCAGCATTTGATGTAGGGTCAGTTGATGAAACGTCAGATTGAGTCATGTAAGCATTCTCAGAGTTTGTTAGCTAATGGCAGCCTTAGTGAAGCTTCAGGCACCTAAAATTTAAGGATAGCAAAGTCGGGGCTGCAACTTAAGCGTTTGTATATAATAGTTATAAATGTTCAGTTGCAGTAATTGTAAGCAAATAAAACAAAAAAAGCCATCATATGCGATGGCTTCTTTTATAACGATAATAACTACTTATGCTTAATTTTAATAATTAAGCCAATGCAGCTTTTGCTTTTTCAGTCAATGCAGTGAATGCAGCAGCATCGTGCATAGCGATGTCAGCTAGAACGCGACGATCGATTTCGATATTTGCTTTTTTCAGACCATTGATGAAACGGCTATAGCTTAAACCATTTAAACGTGCACCAGCGTTGATACGAGCGATCCATAGACGACGGAAAGTACGTTTTTTGTTACGACGGTCACGATATGCATATTGGCCAGCTTTAGTTACAGCTTGTACCGCTACGCGATAAACACGTGAACGAGCGCCGTAATAGCCTTTAGCGCGCTTTAAGATTTTTTTGTGACGACGGTTTGCTTGAACACCACGTTTTACACGGGCCATAAGATACTCCTAATAAATTGATTTGCCTGAACTTATACTTTCAATTAAGTTAAATAATATAAGAACAATAAAAATTAAGTGGGTTATAAATAAGGGCACATACGGCGAACCGCAGCTACATCAGCAACATGCACCAGTTTCGTACCACGTAATTGGCGAATACGTTTAGGAGACTTTTTGGTCAGAATGTGGCGTTTGAACGCTTGCTTACGCTTGAAGCCGTTAGCAGTTTTTTTGAAGCGCTTAGCAGCACCACGTTTTGTTTTCATTTTAACTTTCATAAGAACCTCTTATTCTTTGTTGCTAGTCTATGCCATTATCTAAGACTGATAATTGCTGACTTAACAGCCAAGGGAAAACCTGTTCGTCAGTGGGTTTATCTTTCTTTATAAACAGCCATTAAATGCTTATTATAAAGACGATTCCAACACTGCCTTGAGGTGGGAAGCGCGCATTATATCAGATACTAAGCTTTTAACCAACTAAATTCACTCTGTTAAGCCAACTTTAATGCCTACAATTAAAAATATTATCCACGCCTGTAATCTAAACCTTACGCTTTCTCAGCTTTTGTCTATATATCGTCATATCGTACAAATCAGGGCTTGCTATATAATAATGCCGACTGGATTATAAACCTATATACTAAGGCTATATCCTAAAAAGATTGCGCCCCTCTACAGCAGTTACTATGCTCTTTAACAATGAAAAAGGAGTCTGTAAAGGGACCAGATTGAAAAAATTAGAACTTAGCTTTAATTTGACTAGCTTTAACTTGATTAACAGGGTGCTGCCTCATGTCCAACCCCGATACACCAATTACTGATACTAGCGTTAACCTCAATAACAATGCCCCTTGGTTAGATGAAATCACTTTCACCACAGAGGGCCTCATCCCAGCGATTGCTCAAGACAAAGAGACGGGTGAGATTTTAATGATGGCTTGGATGAACCGTGAGTCTTTACAGCTTACGGCACAGACCAAAACAGCGGTTTATTTTTCACGCTCGCGCGGTAAGTTATGGCATAAGGGAGAAAGCTCGGGACATACTCAAATTGTGCACGACATTCATCTAGATTGTGATGCGGATGTGATTGTATTGTCTGTGACTCAAATAGCCGACATTGCTTGTCATACCGGACGTAAATCCTGCTTTTATCGTAAGCTAGACTTAACGTCATCCACCCCTAGTTGGGAGACGGTAGCCCCTGTTCTTAAAGACCCCAATGAGATTTATGGCACTACTGCCTCCCATAAAACGGATGCTATAATAACCACAGAGAATAGTAGCGTAACTGATAACACAGACTCTGCGGCAGCTATTGAAGCCAGCACCGTACTCCAGCACTTAGATGCCGTGATGGCGGAGCGCAAACAAGCCGATGCCAAAAGCTCCTATGTCGCTAGCCTATATGCCAAGGGTATTAATAAGATTTTAGAGAAAGTCGGTGAAGAAGCGGTCGAGACCATCATAGCGGCTAAAGATTTGGCCTTTGCTAGCAACAGCACAGAAGCTGTGGTCGCCACAGATAGTGACATAGGTGAGGAGCATCAAGCTTTAACCGATGACCTTATTTATGAGATTGCTGATGTTTGGTTCCATACAATTGTCACATTAGCTTGGTTTAATATACGGTCTGATCGCGTTTTAGTAGAGCTAGCGAGACGATTTGGCCTGTCGGGTATAGATGAGAAAAATAGCCGTACGCAATAGATATAAGGGTTTTGGGTCTAATTTGAGTCAAAAACCACTGAAGCTTTATCCCTAAATTAATGAGTTAAATAAAAGGACACTATCATGAGCCTATCTCCAATGCAGTTGTTAATTATTCTAGGCATTGCCTTGCTTATTTTCGGTACCTCGAAATTAAAAAACGCAGGTAAAGACTTAGGGGGTGCGGTTAAAGGCTTTAAAGACGCGGTAAAAGATGAAGAAGAAGCCCATGCCAAAGCCAAAAACCAGCCAAAAGTTATCGATCACGAAACCTCTGAAAACTCAGAGGTCAAAGTGACAGTAGAAAAAACAAAGGCTGAAGACACTCATCAATCTTAGTTCTTATTACAGGTGTCTGTGCTATTAAATACAGTGATAGGATATTAAGCGGCTATGTTTAACTTCAGTTTTTATGAGCTTATGGTCTTTGGTATCATTGCGCTCGTCGTTTTGGGTCCCGAAAAGTTACCGCAAGCGATGCGTACGGTAGGTACTTACTATTCTAAGTTCCGCCGTACCATAGGCACTTTGAAGGCTGAAATGGAAGCTGAGCTGGACTTGGCAGAAACTCGCCAATTAATGCAGCAAGAGTTGGCTAAAATCCGTGAGTCAGAAGCTGAGATGCAAAAAGAAATGGCTCAGCTGCGTGGCAGTATCCAAGAGTTTGAGCAACAACAAAACTCACAGCTTAGACAATTACAATCAGGAAAACCTACGGACAACACTGAAGATAAAGAGTGGGTGCATCCTGTTGCTAATGCCAATCCAAATACCGATTATTCTTATGGCTCTGTAAAGGGATCGGACTCATTAACCACTCAAACTACTGACATTGATGACTCTGCTGAAGACCAGCCCGCTGAAGTCTCTGCTCCACAGATGACCCGCCCTTGGGAGAACATGTGGTTTTTATTGGGAGACTACGACCGAGTGCGACGCTTGCCGCCACCGCCCTTTTTACCCAACTATACCGCCAATCCTTTGTTATACACTACAGACACTGGCTCAGCTAAGCCTACTGAGGTCAGACCATGAGTTTATTAAAAAAGAAGAAACAGCGCTTCACCTCTAAAGACACTGACAACCAAAATGACAATGAGGCTATGAACTCCACGGACACAACAGCCAGTGATGACGCTCTGAAAGATATGCCGTTGACTGAGCATTTGGTTGAGCTAAGATCACACCTGATCAAAATTATGGTGGTAGTTGCTGTTATTTTCTTAGGACTGGTGGGTTTCTCGCGCGAGCTGTACGATATTATCTCTGAGCCGCTAGTAGAGATACTGCCCACAGCCTCCACCATGATTGCCATCGATCCAGTGGCTAACTTCATGGCCCCTATTCGGCTGACGTTACTGACTTCCGCCTTCTTTGCGATGCCCTTTATCTTGTATCAAATTTGGGCTTTTGTTGCTCCAGGCTTATATAGGCACGAAAAAAGAATAGCCATTCCTATTTTGCTGTCCTCAATCCTGCTTTTTTATACTGGGGTAGCCTTTGCTTACTTTGTGGTCTTAAAACGAGCGTTGAGCTTCTTGATTACCTTCTCGCCCTCAAGCGTCGTGCCAATGACCGATATCGAAAGCTATCTTAGCTTTGTGACCAAGCTGTTGATGCTGTTTGGGATTACCTTTGAGATACCGGTGGTGGTGCTTATCTTGGTTGTGACGGGTGTCGTATCAGTCGCTACCCTTGCCGATAAAAGACGCTACGTGATTGTCGCTTGCTTTGCGGCAGCTGGGGTAATGTCACCTCCTGATGTGCCTTCTATGTTCTTGTTGGCCGTTCCTATGATTTTATTATTTGAAATCGGTTTGTTTTTGGCCCGTGTTTTGGTGAAAGAAAAGAAAGCAGCTCTTGCTGACAAAGAGTAGCTGGAGCAAAACCTAGCCCCTCTTTAGTCTTCGCTAAATACACCGTTTAAATTTTCAGCGCTCTTTAATCTGCTATAATAACCCTCGACTCCCAGCATCAACTTCTTGTTAATAGCTTGGAGTCCTTATTTATCGCTCCAATTCTATAGCCAAACTTTGGCCCCTATATCTTTTATATTACGCTACAGCTCTATTTACAGGCTCTATTCATCTTCTAAAAGAGAGAATAGACCACTACTTAACCAATGAGCTGTGTCAGCTACCATTGCTTCGTCAATGGTTTTTTTACCCCTCTTTTTTTATCCATAGGTAATAATATGTCTGTAACTGCTTTATCGTCAGCACCCATGCCGGCCTATATGAGTGCTCCGACCGATGAGCAGTTGGCTGCTTTAAACATGGCCATGGATGGTAAGTCCTTTAAAATCGTCGCCTATGCAGGTGCCGGTAAAACCACCACACTAAAGCTTATCGCTGAACGTCTGCGTGGCCGAGGCCTATATTTGGCTTTTAACAAAGGCATTGCTAATGAGGCGAAGCAAAAGTTCCCAGGTCATGTAGATTGTCGCACCTTTCACTCTTTAGCATACCGTCATGTGCCTCGCGATATTACCGCCAAGCTGTCATTACCGCGTTTTTCACCCAAGCGATTGGGCGATGATTTGGGGCTGCGCACTGTCCAAGTACGCCGTCAGATGGAGGGGAAAACCACTTATGTTAATTTAACCCCTGCCCGCCAAGCACGATTTGTCAGTGATGCGGTTAGCAACTTTTGTAGCACTCATGCCAGCTACCCTGCCCCTCGCCATTTGATATTCCCCAGCTGGATTTCGGCATCAGACGAAGAGCAACTGCGTGAGATGCTGTACCCTGCAGTGGAGAAGCGTTGGCAGCAGTCTATAGATGCTAGACACCCAGCGGGCATTGGCCATGATATTTATCTAAAGCTGTGGGCTCTATCAAAGCCTATTATTCCGGCTGACTTTATCTTATTTGATGAAGCCCAAGATGCAGACCCCTTAATGATGGGTATCCTAACTCAGCAGTCGCGTCAGGTCATCTATGTCGGTGACGCCCATCAGCAAATTTATGAATGGCGTGGGGCGGTCAATGCCATGAAAAAGCTCCCTTTACCGCAGACCTTACTGACTCAGTCCTTCCGGTTTGGGGAAGACATCGCCGATGTGGCCAACTTATTTTTAAAAGCGCTACAAGAAGAAGTTCCCTTACGAGGCAATCCCAAGAAGACCTCCAGTACGAACAAAATTTCGACCCATGGTAAAAAAGATGCCATTTTATGCCGGACTAACGCTGCTGCAATGGCACAGCTGTTGTCAGGGCTAAAGAATGGGCACAAGGTCGCCCTACAAGCAGACGCTGATAGAATGCTCAAATTCTGTAAAGCCGCTGAGAGTCTAAAGGCCGGTAAATCTGCCTACGGCGTACCAGAGCTGGCCTATTTTTATAACTGGAGTGATGTTCAAGATTATGCCGAGACCAATGAAGGAAGCGATCTAAAAACCTTGGTTAAGCTGGTCGATGACCATGGTACAGATGTGTTGTCACAGGCCGTAAATAGCTTGACGGATGTACGTGATGCAGACTATGTCATATCTACTGCCCACAAAGCAAAAGGGCTTGAGTGGAATACGGTACAGCTTGATGATGACTTTTATTATGATGTGACTACTCACGGGATAAAGATTAGCCCTGAAGAGCTGCGTTTATTATACGTGGCCTGTACTCGAGCCAAAGACAATCTAGACATTAGTAATATTAGTGACTTAATCTCTGGCTTTAAAAGCGGTAAAAAAGTCATTTATGGCACTTAGCGTTTTGGCGGTGCCTTATCCTAATTATGAGGTAGTAGCTGTATTGGTAAAGATAAGCTATCATGCCTCCTTTATTTCCCCGTCTGTGTAATCGCCATGTCTTTTTCAGCCCAATTTTTCTCAAATCCTGTGCGTCTGCTCGCTCCCATGGAGGGACTGACTGACCCCCTAATGCGTCAAATCCTAACTCAAATTGCTACTGACTTGGGACGACCCTACGATTGGTCTGTGAGCGAATTTATTCGTATTACCCACCATGTGTTACCAGAGCATGTGTTCTATCGCTATGTACCAGAATTAAAAAATAACAGCCGTACAGAAAGTGGCACGCCCATTCATATTCAGCTGTTAGGCAGTAATCCAGAGCTGATGGGCGAAAATGCTCTAGCCGCCGCTGAACTAGGGGCACCGGCAATAGATATCAACTTTGGTTGCCCGGCCAAAACTGTTAACAATCACCGTGGAGGCAGCGTCCTACTCGATGAGCCCCACCTGATGCGTGATATTATCTCTGCCGTACGTGACAAAACCCCCAACCACATCCCAGTGTCTGCCAAAATACGCTTGGGCTATACCGACACCAGTAACCTGCAAGACATTCGAAGTGCCATTGCTGACAGTGGGGCCGACTGGCTGACAATACACGCCCGTACCAAGACTCAAGGCTATAAGCCACCCGCTTATTGGGAAAAAATTATCAGCTTTACTGAACTGCCGATACCTGTGATTGCCAACGGTGAGATTTGGAATCATGATCACGCTCTGCGTTGTAGTGCTCAATCAAATACGCCTCACCTCATGCTAGGCCGAGGCGCAGTGACCCGACCAGATTTGGTGGCCCAAATTGAGAACCCAAACATCATCTTACCCTGGCAATCACTAATTGCTCATCAAATTGCCTTTCTTCAAGGTGAGGCCAAAAGCGACTTAGCGTTAATTGGTCGTTATAAACAGTGGCTAGGTATGCTAAGCAAAGGCTACGTAGAAGCCAAAGAGTTATGGGAAGACATCAAGCGGGTACGTGATAAACAGAGCATTATGGATAAGCTTCAAGCACAAATTGTGTAACCCTCTATTGGTATGACCTTCTACTGAAAACAAAAAAGGAGCTTGATTCGAATCAAGCTCCTTTTTTATTTTGGCTTTCTTTTTATCTTGAGACTATCAAAACTCTAAAAGGCCATTTTTACCGCTAAATAAAACAGCATAAAACAACAAGCCATTGATAATGCCCAAACAATAGAGCGTAAAGTTGGCAAGTTAACGATATAGGCAATGGCATACATCAGACGCAAAGCCACGTACATCACAGCTAGGTAGTTGACTACAATTTGTGGGACAAAAAACAGCATTGCTACGATAACTGACGCCAAAAATATCGGTAAACTCTCGAAGCTATTTTGTTGAGCGGCATTGGCACGCGCTGCCCTACCGGTAAACTTAGCAACCACCTCACGGGGGTGACTGTTGTCTGCCATACCAAACCCGCCTATTGCTTTGGCCAACATAGCCAGCAAAAAAGGTAAAGCACTGGCAATTATCATAGCCCAGATAGCCACATTTGCAGTGTCTGGTATTAAGGCAAAGAACCAACTCATCATATCTTCCTTAGGTTTCGACTTATCATTTACTGCCTATTTATTAGGTTTGCCCTGAAAGCCTTAGCTTTATTTTAACCGGCAACCACTTCAAAGCTATGGGTAACATGCACACCACCGTCTGCTAGCATTTTGCTGGCTGAGCAGTACTTATCTGCAGACAGCGCTACCGCTTTTTCTACTTGTTTTTCTTTGACATCATTACCTGTCACCACGAAATGCAAGTGAATATCGGTATAAACCGCAGGTACTGTATCGGCGCGCACCGCTGACAACTCACAGCGTACATCTTGGATATCCTGACGGCCTTTTTGCAAAATACCGACCACATCATAGCTGGCACAGCCGCCTAGACCCAATAAAACAAGCTCCATAGGACTGGCACCGGCTACTTTATTGGCATCAATATCAACGGTCTTGCCCGAGGGGGCAGTGCCAATAAAGTGTTTTTCTTCTTTCCAAGTCACATCGCCTTGTAGTGGCATGGATTTTGGGTCTAATCTTGGGGTGTCATTGCTCATGCTGCTGTCCTATTTATCTGTTTTACGGTTATTATATTTTTATAATAAGCTGGATTGGTATCTAAACCAAAGTTAATCGTACCATGCTATGGGTGGGATGCAAATATGCTTCAAGTAATCATTGTCTTCAACTTAGCTTATCACTTACCTAACTTGATTTTACTTCTTTCTAATTTCTAAAATAAAAAGGCTGAATAGTTGGCACTATTCAGCCTTAGTCTTGTTTCACTGTAAATTGAGCTGTTAAAGCGTGCTTGAATTGAATTAAATCAAATTACAGCCAGCTACTTAATCAACTCAATAAATACGCTGGTAATATCATCGTCATCGCCTGAGGCATATGACACGCCAGCACTACCAAAGAAGGACTTGAACTGACGAGATAATCCAAGACTAGCCCCAAAGCTGTCATCATCAAAATCCGCTTTTGGCGTTTTAAATGAGATATCAGACAAGGTGTTTAAACGGGCTGTGACCTCTTTATGATTGTCATCTAACTGCTTTTGATAATGAACATCACCGAAGACATTTAACGTATTGCTTAGCTGACTACTGGCTTTGAGGCCTAAAGTACCATAAATGGTATTGTATTTTTGCTTATCAAACTGCATGGCAATCGGATCGTCCGAGGTGCCTTCTTTAATCGCATCAAGCTTCACGCGATTGGCTGTGGCACCAAGATAAGGGGTTAATGTGGTGCCTTTGAGCAACATCGGATAGCCGGCTTGTAGCGACGCATAATAGCGACTGCCATCGACATCAGACTTATAGTTTTGGGTGTAGTTATCTAGGCTCACCTTACGGTTTGTTTCCATATCAATAGTGCTATAACCTAGCGCCCCATTTAGCTGTACTTTGCCTAAATTCTGGCTGTGATAGAGACCTAGACCTAGCTCATCAAACTCAACCTTATCAATGCCGTTACGCTCATTGCTGTCCAATTCTGATTGACTTAGATTGGCGTAAACCCCAGTCATCGCATTCGGTAAGCCGCTATGCGTAAAATCTAGTCCAAATAATAACTGTGCATTTCCACTACTTTCAAATCCAGCTACATCTAGCGAATTGATATTTGCTGATACCCACCCTTCTGGGCTCGTGCTCTGTAGAGTATGGTTTTGGCTTTGACGCTGATTAATATGAGTTTGCAAACGCTCGTTAGTGGCTAAGCCAGACTGTGTCGCAATATGAGGCAGTACGCTCACCTGACCGGGTGCCGTAACTACTGCATTGGCATAGTCTGCAATCATTTTATGAGCACGGCCTGTGGGGTGTATACTGTCGGCAAAGAAGTAGCTGTTATTTGCATTTTCTTTATCTAAATCGTCTCTACCACATTTTAAGGATTCAATATTTCCTTTATCATCCTTATTAGTACATGCTGTACCATTCATATTGCTAAAACCATAAGCCGATGGGTTTTTTGCAACCTTTTGTAATAAACTAAAAGTATCCAATGGGATGACGTTTGCGCCTGTATTTTTAATTCCTTCGTATAATGTCTCATTATAGGTAGTCGCTAGCGTATTTCCTGTTTTCTTAAAAACATCTTTACCCAGCGTTTCTTCTAAGAGCTTATTATCCTTAATCTTCTCATCTGCTTGTATAGTCTCAGGTGTTAGTCCTACATCGGGTATGTTAGGCACTAAAATATACTTTGCACCATTGTTTTTCAAAGTATCAATTATTTTGCGTTGACTCTCAACGGCTGGCAAAACATGATCTTCAATTGCTTTAGCAACTACCTCTTCTTTAGTTACTACTGGTGTACTACCAGTAACTATACTAGTAACTATACCAATAAAACCTTTTTCAATATCGCTAGAAGCGGCAAAAATATCATTAGCTCCCGTCCAAACTGAATACAGCCCTTTTGAATCAACACTGTTATCGGCCAGATAAGTATCTAGCTGAGTTTTAGCAGAATCAACTGTCAACCCCTCTCTTTCGACATCAAGTCCTGCTCGTGCACCACCAATGGCATAGTTATTACCTGATCCATCACCCCCCAAGGTTTGAGCTGTAGAGGTTAAGCCTAGACTTTCAGCAAAAGGTGTGGCCCAAGTATTATCAGGGTTGGTGGTGAACTGTCCCGACTCTTCTTTATCTAATATAGGTTTAAAATACCCCCCATCGGTCAAGCTGTCACCAAAAAAAGTGACACTACTATAGTCACCGGCATGGGCCACGCCCACACTTGATAAAGTAATGGCTAAGATAGCTTTGGATAAAGTCTTTACGGTAGGCGTAAATGAATGGCAATTAGCAGAGGCTAATTGATAAATTTGATGTGCAGACATCTCGACTTCCTTGTCGTTAGTTAAAAGTTAATTATTTTATAAATGAGTCATAACCAGATAGTGAACAAGTGTATACAAAAATCCTAGTATAGGCAATAACTTGAATACCCATTCCTTGGTACTTCTCTATATTATCGCAGTTAGAACACAGCGACTATCCTTTTATTATCCCTCTCTTATTCTGGCTGATACTTTATTGATTTCATTGATATTTATATTTTAAGAGCCATTTTTATTTATTAGAGCAACTAATTGCCAAGTTGCAACCTTCTAGCTAGGCCATGAAACATTTTATATCAAAATATAGTTACCATTTAACGCTAAATACTGGTTTAATATAGGTAATAATTTTCAGTTTGTCTGATTTCTGTTAAACCTAGGCAATTAAAACGATAACAGATAGCCAAAGTTAATTTTGAAATCGCAAATTGATTGTATTTCAACATTTTTAAATTTTAAGGTTTTCGTCATGATTGATGCAGACGGCTTTAGAGCCAATGTCGGTATCATCTTGGCAAATACACAAGGACAAGTTCTATGGGCGAAACGAGTTGGTCATGATTCTTGGCAGTTCCCGCAAGGCGGTATCGATGAGGGAGAAACTCCTCTAGATGCCATGTACCGAGAGCTGTGGGAGGAAGTAGGCTTATATCCTCGACACGTTAAGCTCTTGGCGGCGACTGACAACTGGCTAAGGTATCGCTTGCCTAAACGTTACATACGTCATGGGCAGCATCCTTTGTGTATTGGGCAAAAACAAAAGTGGTTTTTGCTACAGCTAGATGAGCCGAATACCGAACACATCCGCTTTGACACCGCAAAACCAGAATTTGACCATTGGGAATGGGTCAGCTACTGGTATCCGCTGGGTCAAGTGGTTCATTTTAAGCGAGGCGTGTATCGCCGTGCACTGCGAGAGCTGGCACGTGAGTTACCGTTAAAAAAAGAGCTGATTTTACCTGAGACCACAAACCATCTTTTACAGGTTTAAAAGCTAAAGGTTGAATCGTTAAAGTCTTTTTGCTTAATTTGATTTCTATTTTTATATTGTACTGTTTTACTAAAAGAGGCCTGTATCCATAGATACGGGCCTCTTTTTTTTAGACTAATTTTTTAAGCTGCTTTTTCAAGCTAGTCTCTTAAACTATGCTGCGTAACATACTCGCGACTTCGCAGATCAAGCTTGGGTAATCGCTTATCTTGCTGAGCTGAGTCGGCTAATAGAGCTAAAGTCAAAATGCTCTGAGTACGGGTTCCATAGTTAGGCAATTCGGGAGTATCAATACAGATAGAGGATAAAGCCTGCTCTAAAGCCGGCGGCATACCGGTATCAGGTAGCTGCTCATCAGGAGCCTGCAAGGTATCGTTCAATACGTTCCATGCGGCAGGAAGCCAATAGTTGCTGTCCCCTTGATGAAACTCCAAACTCTCACTGATTAAAGGTAGCACTTCTTGGCGCACTCTTCCCCGCAAACGCTCGGATTTGAACCAAGCATCATCAGGCTGACCATTGGAAATAATGTGTAGCCCGCTGTGCAGCGGTGTGGGAGGATAGCCACGATTGTTGACCACCACCGCCTGTTTTTCATCCCCGATAATTAAGTTGAAACCGGCATACGCTTGTAAATCCACTTGCCGAGCATAAGCTAAAGGAGATAAGTCGCTGGTCAAAAACTGGGTTACCAACTCACCCCGAGAGCGTTGATCAGGTTCAGCTTGTACCCCATCTCGAAAGTTCAATACTGCCGCCCAGCGCCCGTTTTGACTGAATATCTTATCTGAATAGTTAGAGCTTTCAGAATGATTAGGCTGTTCAGATTGTAAAGGCTGCTGGTGCATGCCCAACCAAGTCCCACCGCTTTGATCATCACGACCAGCATAGATAGGCAGGTCAGACCATTGGTGTGCCGATGTGGTAGGCCTCTGCAAGAACTCATCCCGATTAGATAATATCACTAAGGGCAGCTCATCAAATAGCTGCCAGGCAATGGCGGCAATACACATAGGTTTTCCTTAATAGACACAGGGGTTGTTGGTAATCCTCTACATTATGGGGCAGTCTCAATTATTTATCCATATTATGACCCCAGTAAGTCAAATCGATGCTCCTTTCGCCAAGAACTTAGTGAAGTGTTACCTAACCCAAATACACTTGTGCAAGTAGTGTGTCAAATAATGTGCTTATGGTGAATTTTTGCTATTATGACGACCATAATATAATCAGGTAGACCTTGCTCATGATGATTCATCCTCAATTCGACCCTGTCGCTTTTTCACTTGGCCCGCTTCAAGTGCACTGGTATGGTTTTATGTATTTGCTCGCCTTTGTTGCCGCCTATGGGCTGGCTTGGTATCGAAGCACCAAGCGTGAAGGCTGGAGTACAGAGATGGTTTCCGACCTGGTATTTTTTGGGGCATTGGGCGTAATTTTAGGTGGCCGAATTGGCTACGTATTTTTATATCAATTTAGTGAACTACTCGAAAACCCAATGTACCTGTTCAGAGTCTGGGAAGGGGGCATGTCGTTCCATGGTGGCTTTATAGGCGTTGCCTTAGCCATGATTTACTTTGCTAAAAAATACAAAAAGCCTATCTTTAACGTTTTAGACTTTGTGGTTCCTTGTGTGCCTACTGGCCTGTTATTTGGTCGAATTGGCAACTACATCAATGGGGAGCTTTGGGGCCGTGTCTCAGATGGTGGCTATAACTGGCTTACCTATTTTCCTCAAGCGGTAAACTTCGATGCAGCATTGATTGCCACCAACCCTGCGCTACAAACTTTAATGACTGAAGTAAATGGCAATTACCTGCTACCCCGTCACCCTTCACAGCTGTATGAAGCCTTTGCAGAAGGGTTGTTACTGTTTATTCTGCTGTGGTGGTTCTCATCCAAACCTCGTCCACGCATGGCTGTGAGCGCCTTATTTATGTTGGGCTACGGTATCAGTCGCTTTATTATCGAATTCTTCCGTCAGCCAGATGAAGGCTATGCGCTAATTTTCGGCTGGATGAGTAAAGGCCAGCTTTACACCCTGCCTATGATTATTTTTGGCCTGATATTAATGGTTCTAGCCTATCGCCGTCAGCAATATGACTGGGGCAAATACGCCACTCACTCTTAATTAACCTTTTTAATAATTTGACAGTATGACTATGATAACTACCAAAAATGAAGCCGCTTATCTTGATTTAATCCGCTACGTGCGTGACCACGGTACCGAAAAAGGGGATCGTACTGGTACGGGCACTCGTAGTCATTTTGGCGCCCAGCTACGCTTTGATTTACAAGAAGGTTTCCCTTTATTAACCACCAAAAAAGTACATATGAAATCTATCACTTATGAACTATTTTGGTTTTTAAAAGGCGATACCAACGTCAAATACTTGCAAGACAACAAAGTTCGTATTTGGAATGAGTGGTCCACTGCTGAACAAACCGCTCGCTTTGGCCGTCCTGAAGGCGAGCTTGGCCCAATCTATGGTCATCAGTGGCGTAATTATGGCGCCACTAAAGCTGAAGATGGCAGCTACAATCAAGATGGCGTCGATCAAATTACTGAAGTGATTGAGCAAATCAAAAACAACCCAAACTCTCGTCGTTTGATTGTTTCTGGTTGGAACCCTGCAGAAGCCACCCAAGTTGCTCTGCCCCCTTGTCATACTCTATTCCAATTCTTCGTGGCCGATGGCAAATTGTCTTGTCAGCTATATCAGCGCTCAGCCGATTTATTCTTGGGCGTACCCTTTAATATTGCCAGTTATTCGCTATTAACTCACATGATTGCGCAAGTTTGTGATTTAGAAGTGGGCGAATTTATTTGGACCGGCGGCGATTGTCACTTATATCAAAACCATATTGAGCAGGTAAATGAACAACTGTCTCGTGAAGCTTATGAGTTACCAAGCTTATGGCTAAACCCTGAGATTAAAGATATTTTTGATTTCACCTTTGATGATATCCGTGTTGAAAACTATCAATCACACCCAGCCATTAAGGCACCCGTAGCGGTATAAACCCATAAGTTCAATCCCCGATAAGAGAGTGATAAAAATAATAATTTATTATTGATTAAGGACATTTTTATGAGCTACGCCCATACTCAAGTTGCCCAAATCGCTGCCATTAGCAGCAACCGCTGTATCGGTAAGGGCAACGACTTGCCTTGGCATATCCCCAATGATTTAAAGCACTTTAAAGCCATGACTACTGCCGAGACGGATACTTATGTCGACAGCGGCTTAAAAGGCATTGTGATTATGGGCCGTAAAACCTTTGAATCTATGGGCTCAAAACCACTGCCAAAACGAGTGAACTTCATCATTACTACCCAACTAGATTATGCCCAGAAAAAAGGCTTAGAAGATCTTGAAGATGTGCATGTGGTACACAACTTAGATGATGCACTGACTCATGCAGCTAATGTCGCTCATGGCTTAAAGTTCGAAACTATTTGGGTTATCGGCGGCGAGAAAGTGTTTAAAAACGCATTAATGTTTACTGACCGTATCGAGTTAACTGTGGTTGATACCGTCATTGAAAACGGTGATGCTTTTTATCCTGAAATACCTGAGGGCTTCGAGCTAAGTGCAGAGTCTGAGTCTTTTACCGATGACAACAGTGGCTTGAGCTATAAGTTTGTGACTTATCTTCAGAAAAAAGATTAGTCTGAAGTTGGCTTTTTGCGCTAGTGGATAGCCATACACCCAGTTCAAAGTTAACTCTAGCCTGCTTACTTTAGCAGGCTTTTTTATAGCTGCTATCCTGCTATTATTACTAAAACATCAAACACTTTACCTCACTGCCTTGTCATCTTAAAAGAGCTGCCGTATGTTAAAAATCTTAAAAATAATTTTGCTTTTTATTGTCGGCTTAATTGCTCTTTTAATCGCATTGGCTCTAGTGACTCATAAGAATTTGCCGGACAATAGCAACCGTACCGAATCCAGTTATTTGCCAGTAGATTCTAGTACAGCTTTGGCCCAGCAGTTCTTGCCCTCAATGCAACAAAAGCCTGGCCTTAGTGGCATTTATTTACTCGATGACAGCCACGAAGCTTTTTTGGCTCGCTTAGCGTTGGCCGCTTCAGCACAAAAGACCTTAGACGTTCAATATTATATTTGGAATGACGACACCACAGGCCACCTATTGATGCAAAGCTTATATCAGGCGGCTGAACGTGGGGTGCGTGTCCGCCTACTACTTGATGATAATAATACTGGCGGCATGGATAACTTGCTCGCCAGCGTCAATGCTCACCCTAATATTGAAATACGTTTATTCAACCCCTTTATGCAGCGTAAGCTTCGTCCTTTAGGCTACTTAAGCGACTTTTCTAGACTAAATCATCGCATGCATAACAAGTCTTTTACTGCTGATGGCCTAGTGACCATAGCCGGTGGGCGTAATGTGGGTGACGAGTACTTTGGCTTCGGTAGTGGCGTGCTGTTTGCTGACTTAGACATGGCTGCTGTGGGGCCAGCCGCTAAAGATGTGGAGCAAGACTTCGACCGTTATTGGGCAAGTAACTCCTCTTATCCTTTAGAGCGTATTATCAAACATACGCAAATAGAACCCTTTGATACCACACCGGCAACTGATGAGGATACCCAGCTTTTTTTAAACAAGCTTAGTGCCTCTACCTTTGTAAAACAGTTACGTGAAGGCTCCCTATCCCTAACTTGGACCGAGGTTCAACTAATCAGCGATGACCCTGCCAAAGGGCTACAAAAATCCAAAGAGTCAGACTCAGTATTGGCGTATCTTGCCCCTTTAATGCGTCACACACAGCACGAACTGCTTATTATCTCTCCTTATTTTGTCCCCACCAAACAAGGCTCAGCTTTGTTCCGTAACTTGGCTGAAAAAGGAAAGAATGTCGCCGTGCTGACCAACTCTCTGGCAGCTACTGATGTGGTTCCAGTACATGCTGGTTATGCCAAATATCGTAAGCCTTTACTATTATCTGGTATTTCTTTATACGAGATTAAGCCTCAGGCGACAGTGGTCACCAAGAACCATGGCGGCATTCTAAAAAGTAGTGGCGCCAGCTTACACGCTAAAACCCTTATCATTGATAATAAAACGCTGTTTGTTGGCTCTTTTAATATGGATCCGCGTTCTGCAGCGCTCAATACAGAAATGGGCTTCGTGTTTGATAATGAGCAGATGGCCAGCTATTTGGCAGACAACATGAAGCAAAATCAGATGCAGTATAGTTATAAAGTCACTAAAACGGCCAAAGGCAAATTGCACTGGGAAACCATTGAGGACAATAAAAAAGTTGAGTTTGACGATGAACCACACAGCTCAGTATGGGCCCGTATTGGAGTATGGATATGCTCTTTATTGCCTATTGAGTGGCTACTGTAGAGCCATTAAATAGTTGTAAAGCTATTAAATGACAGACCAAAAAAGCCGCCCAAATTTAGGCGGCTTTTTTGAGTACAACTTGAATTACAGCAGTTAGATAGCTTGAGTACGCTCAGTTAACCAAGTCAGAGCTTCGCCCTCAACACGGTCTTTTAGCTCATTATAAACGTGAGTGTGGTAATCGTTTAACCAGTTAATCTCATCTTGAGTCAATAGGCTTGGGTTCACCAAACGGGTATCGATAGGACACAAAGTGACCGTCTCAAAGTTTAGATAATGACCAAACTCTGTCTCTTGTGGTGTCGGTACAGGCTGGTTAATAACTAGGTTTTCGATACGAATACCCCAGCGACCTTCACGGTACAGACCTGGCTCATTACTGCTAATCATACCCACTTTCATCGCACGCTCTGGCGGATTGCTGGCTGCATAAGCAATGACTTGTGGACCTTCATGTACGTTTAAGAAGTAACCCACACCATGGCCGGTACCATGGCCATAATCCATTTGTGCTTGCCATAAAGGCGCACGGCAAATAGCATCAATCAACGGAGAAGCAATACCGTCTGGGAAACAAGCCTTAGCTAATGCAATGTGTGCTTTTAACACCAGGCTAAAGTCACGTTTTTGGCCTTCATTAACATTACCAATACCTACCACACGGGTAATATCGGTAGTACCGTTTTGGTATTGAGCGCCTGAGTCAATCAGCAATAAGCCATCGCCCTCAAGGTAGCTAAACTTGTCTTCAGTGGCACGATAATGTGGCAAAGCGCCGTTTTCATTGAAGCCAGCAATGGTTGGGAAGCTAGGTGAGACATAATGTGGCTGTTTGCTACGCACCTCAATTAGCATGCTGTCCACATCTAACTCACTTAAGCGCTCGCCGTTATTCAAGCGGGCTTCAAACTCACTAAAGAACTCACAAAGGGCAGCCCCATCTTGACGCATGGCTTCACGCACATGCTCAATATCTTCTTTAGATTTAACAGATTTTAGTAAGGTACTTGGTGCGATTTGCTCAATCATGGCAATGTCATCGCCTAAGTCATTTAGAGTGCCTACTGCCACTTTATTAGGATCTAATAACAGTAAATCATCTGGCGTAAGCTCACTTAACGCGCTTTGAACTTGGTCGTAATCTGCTACGCTAATACCGGCATCGGCCAATAGCTTAGCGATATCCTCGCCTACTTTAACATTATCGATATAAAGCGTCGCCTTATCGGCAGTAACAATCATGTGTGCCAAGAATACTGGGTTGTAGTCCACATCACTACCACGCAAGTTGGTCAACCAAGCTAGGTCATCTAAGCTTGAAATTAGGTGATGGGTGGCACCAATCTCTTGCATCTGTGCTCGTACTTCAGCCAATTTTTCTTGGGCAGACTGTGACACAAACTGAGCATCATGAGCATACAGCTGAGCGCTTGGTAGCTCTGGACGGTCTTGCCAAATCTCACCCAATAAATCCAGCTCAGTGATTAGACGAATACCGTCTTCTTCACTGTCTACCACTTCATCAAAAGCGTCTAACAAACGATCTTGTTCAGCCAATGACAAAACGTTGCCATCGATGGCCACACTATCCCCCGCATTTAGGTTAGCCGCTAACCACTGGGCGTGGTTGGGTGAGCCTGGTTGTAGCTTTTGTAAGGTAATGCCTGTGTCTTCTAATTGATCAGCTGCTTGTACCCAATAGCGGCTGTCTGCCCATAACCCTGCAAAATCATGAGTGACGACTAAAGTACCCACTGAACCGGTAAAGCCCGACAACCATTGACGACCTTGCCAATATTCAGGCAGATATTCAGATAAATGCGGGTCAGCAGAGGGGATGATAATGGCACTGATGTCGTTGTTTTTTAGAACTTGGCGTAATTGACTGATACGCTCTTGGATTGCAGACTTGCTCATAATATTCCTCAGAATGAATGGTGTGTTTTTTTATTGTGTCTTGTTTGGTAATTTCAAATAGTAAAAAACGTGCTACCAATTATAGTAACACGTCTGATTTTTAGAACCGTTTTCAGTTAGTAAGCGACTTAAAAAATCGCCTTTAATCTACAGCTGACTTAAATAGTATCGCAGCGCTCATCTTCAGCTTCACTACGATCTAGCATGGCTCTTACTGGCTTGGATAACGCCAATAAAATCAACGCTGTCACTACCAAGAATATCGTCATAGTGGTAAATAGACCCGGTAGACCGTCAATGGTATCGGCCGAAACGTGGCCGCCGAAGAAGGCCGCTACTAAGTTACCCATCGCCAATGAGGTGAAGAACAGACCCATCATCTGACCCTGCATGCCTTTGGGGGCAAGCTTAGTCATAGAAGACAATCCCACTGGGCTTAACGCCAGCTCACCTAGAGTCAATAACAATAGACTACCGGTTAACCATAAAGGCGATACCAAAGTATCCGGATTGGCTACCACCAGTTTAGAAGCCATAATCATCAGACCAAAACCGGCTGCTGCTAGTAGCATACCCAATGAGAATTTGGCCATACTGTTTGGCTCAAGGTTACGCTTACCTAACCATACCCAGATCACACTAACAATCGGTGCCAACATTAAGATAAAGATAGGGTTTAGTGACTGGAACCAAATACTTGGAATATTAAAGCCAAGCACATTTAGGTCCGTATAACGGTCAGCAAATAAGTTAAATGAGGTGGGTTGCTGCTCAAAACTTGACCAAAACAGCGTCGAACCGATAATTAAAATGAAACAAATCAGTAGGCGCAGCTTATCGGTTTTATCCAATTTAGGAGAGATGAACATATAAGCGAAATACAACAACACCATACCGGCGATGATGTAGGTCATATATTCAGCCACCATGCTAGGATTAAATGGCATAATTCCTGTGGCAATTAACACAATTAGTGCAACCAGAGCCGCAACAAATAAACCCACCCAACGTCCTATATGTTGATACTGATCGTTGGCCACTTCCCATTCAGGCTTGATCCCTTTGACTTTGGCAAAGCGTTTTAAGTTCTTACGGGCAGCAAAGCGATATACCAGTAGCGATACCAACATACCCAGTCCGCCTACCCCAAAGCCCACGTGCCACATCTGTCTTTCTTGAAACAGTCCCACGATAAGGGCGGCCAATAAAGCACCGATGTTGATGCCCATATAAAACAAGGTAAAGCCCCCATCACGGCGAGCGTCTCCTTTAGGATACAGTGCCCCTACCATGACCGAGATACAGGTCTTAAATAACCCTGACCCTAAAACAATACAGACCAGACCAATGAAAAACATCGACATGCCAAATAAGGCAGAAAGAGCGATAAATAAGTGACCTAGAGCAATAATAATACTGCCCCACCACAAGGCCCGCTCTTGACCCAACCAGTTATCGGCCAGCCAACCCCCAGGTACCGCTGCTAAATACAACGTACCGGCAAAAATACCGTAAATGGCTGAGGCGGTCGCATCATCAAACCCAAAGCCACCATTACTAATGGATGCCACCATAAATAGCACCAATAGTGGGCGGATACTGTAGTATGAAAAGCGCTCCCACATTTCGGTAAAAAATAAAGATCGCAGTGGCTGAGGGTGGCCCATAAAGCTGCTGTCTAACGCTTGTGCTTCAGCGGAAGACCCTGACCCATTTGAGTCTGCATTACTCATAATCTTGATTCCTTAGTTGTCTAACAGTTAAACATACCACTCTCAACTGTACAGTGAACTCAGTCCATCTCTATATAGCAGTCTCTACAGCAAGCAGTTATGTCAAAGTTGCTTCAAAGTTTGGAGATTCATAACTTTATATTTTGTTAAAGCGAAGTATTGTTTCACGTGCTGAACTAAGGGTAAAGAAAAATTAGTGACGTTATATTAAAAAAACCCGCTCTATCATATAGATAGAGCGGGTTTTAGCACATTTTAAATGGCTTTAAAAAACGAATTACTGAGCCGTTTCAGTCGCTTCTTCTGTGGCTTCTGCTTCAGCTGGAGCAGCTTCTTCTGTTGCAGGCTGTGTCTCTGTGGCTTCAGCTGGTGCCTCAGTATCTGCTGTATCGGCTTCTGCTTCAGCAGTTGCAGTAGCTTCGTCTGCAGGTGCATCAGCAGCGGCTTCTACTGCCGCATCTTCAGTTGTCGCCGCATCGGCTTCAGCTGCAGGCTCTGCAGTTGCCTCTTCAGCAACAGCTTCTTCAGTGGCTTCTTCTACAGCAGCTTCAGGCGCTACATGATTACCTGCAGGGCGTAAAAAGGCTGAAATACCAATAAGAAGTACGATAGCCAAAAACGCAGCAGTCCCTACCAGAGCGTAGGCAAATTCTTTCTTTGGTTTATTTTGGCTTGCATCTGCCATAGGTCACCTATCTGTATAGTTTGATAAAGGTTTAAGAAGAGGGGTTCCTCTGCCATATAGTATTTAATTAATAGCACTATATCACAGTCAGAACTGTTCACATATCTTGCTATTATATCGCAATTTGCTACCTTTTGTGAAAACGCCCTGTCCAATTTGTGGATTAACAGTACATTTTTATCAATGAAAGTTAAAACCACTATTATAGGTTACTTAAATTTAGCGTTTAAAGGAGCGTTTACCCAAGTAGCTTAACACCAGCATTAAGCTTATTAATAATAAAATAGGCGTGTTACCAAAGCGAACATAAGGGGTGGTTCCGGTACGAGATTGCACCTCGCCACGTAGCACAGTGCGCTCAAACTGTGGTGCTCGAGCCACAATTTTACCAGTATGATCAATAATGGCGGTAACGCCGGTATTCGTCGCACGCATGAACCAGCGCCCCGTTTCTAAAGAGCGCATTTGTACCATTTGTAAATGCTGCAGCGGGCCCGCTGAGGTACCAAACCAAGCATCATTAGAGATGGTCAATAAGAAGTCGGTATTCTGTGCATTACGGCGTGTGGTATCAGGATAAGCCACCTCATAACACACAGCCGAGCCTAAGTTGTGGCCGCGTACTTGAAGCGGTGACTGGTTTTCAGGACCTCGGCTATAACTCATAATATCTTGACTACCCGCCAAGTTAGGAAACAAATCTAAAGCCCCTTGAAACGGAATATACTCCCCGAAAGGCACTAAGTTTTGTTTTTTATACAGCCCATCAGCTTGGGCGCCTAGAGCTATCACACTGTTATAAAACGGCGCATATTTGTCTGTATCTTGTTGATAGGCCGCTTCGTCTTTATAAGGAATACCGGTGACCCAAGTGGTGTCGGTTTGTTTGGCTACTTTGACCACTTCACTAATAAAAGGCCAAGCTTCCGTTTGAAACATAGGAATAGAAGATTCTGGCCAAATAACCATATCTTGAGCCCATTCGGTACTGCTTAGCGTGGCATAAATCTCAAGAGTTTTATAACGGTATTCGGTCAGCCACTTAAGGTCTTGCGGAATATTTCCCTGGATTAACGATACCTTTAAGTTTTCGGAATTTGGCTTTGGCTGAGTCCACGCAGGATTGGTCAACCACAGGCCAATGCTCGCGGCTATAAATAAGGCACTGACTACCAGATACCCTGCCCGCTTGCGAAACACATCGACCAAGCTGGCCGATAATAAAACCGCTACGAAAGATACCGCGAACACCCCGGCTACCGGCGCTAATGAAGACAGCCAATACTGTTCAGTAAAGGCATAACCAACGAAGAGCCAAGGGAAACCGGTAAATAACCAAGTCTTCATCCACTCTTGTAATACCCACAAAGCGGCAAAAGCCAAAGGCTGCTTACCCACAAAGCGGTTAAAGATCAGAGCCAGAAAACCATGGAACAGCCCCATACCCAGCCCCATAACCGCAATGGCCAATACTGCTAAAGGTGCCGGAATATCTCCATAATCATGGATTGAGGTATATAACCAAAATGCCCCCACACACCACAGCCCCATACCATAAGCTTCACCAATGATGAACGCTCGCTTATTGCTCATCGGTCCCAACAGAAGTGCGTATAGTAAGGCTGGAGAAATCAGCGCAATAATCCAGTAGCCATAAGGCGCCAACGATAGCATAAACATCGCCCCGGCCAACCAAGCCACAATAACGGCTGTACCCATTGGCAGCAAAGCAGCTTGTTGCTCATTATAGGGCTGATTTAATCTATCTTGGACATGTTGAGTTGAGGCTCGCATGACGGCTCCGGTAACTGGTATCTTTATAAGGGTGAACGGCAGATTGGAGGCTTTTGTTGGCTAAAATAAGGCGCAAAAAAACAGCACTTATTAAAACCACTATTAATAAAGCCAATATTATGCGTATGATAACAGTCTATACCCAAAAAATCTTAGACCAGATACAGTATATATAATAAGCCCTGATGTGCCGGTAAAATATCCTCTATAATCTGTGAATACAGCGGCTTAGTTATACCCGATTATTATAATGAATAGGTCTTAAATTCAGTCAATCAAGAGACTCGCTATGCCAACTTCCTCAAATGGACACACGTCCCCTGCTTCTTCTCAGACTACTGCAAATATAGCTCAAACTGCTGTAGATTTGCCTGTCCATGTACTGGCTGGTGTCGGTAGTAAGATTGAAGGACAGCTTGAGCAGTTGGGGGTTCAGCGCCTATTTGACTTGCTATTGCATCTGCCACGTGACTATGAAGACCGCAGTCGTCTGGTTAATATCAGTGACTTGCAAGATGGTCAGTCTGCATTAATTGAGGGACAAGTCACTTATGTGGATAACAAACGCAGCGGCATGACGGTGGTGATTGAGGATGCTACTGGTGCCATTCAACTGCGTTTTTTTAAGGTTTATGCCGGCTTGGCCCAGACCATGACTTTGGGCACCCGTTTAAGGCTGTTTGGAGAGGTAAAAATCAGCCGCTACGGGGTGCAAATGGCACACCCTGAATACAACGTGGTCAGCCCAGGCGCACCTGTGGTCAATACCGGGCTACAACCCATTTATCCTACGGTCAAAGGGTTACATCAAAACAAGCTGCGCACCTTATTAAAGTTGGCCTTACAGACAATCCATCAGCAAGGCCTACCCATTAGCGTGTTTAATACTTCAGACTGGGAAGCGGTCAATCACTTGCCAGCGCCGCTACCCACCAACAGCTATGGTCTGCCAGTTACTCCTTCTGCCTCAAATATACCAGTAACCAGTCCCTCTAATCCCTCTAGCCAGATACCTAGCAATACGCCCAGCTGGCAACATTTAAGTTTGTTTGAAGCACTAACCTTAATTCATACGCCGCCGATGCACACCGATATCGCCCTACAAGCGGCGCAGTTGGAACAATTAAAAGAACGCACCCACCCCGCATGCCAACGTTTGATCGTTGAAGAGTTGACGGCGCATCAGCTCAGTATGCTGTATCGCCGTAAGCAATTACATCAGCACAAAGCCCCTAAATGTGACACAAACAGCCCCTTAGCAGACAAACTTTTGGCCAACCTGCCCTTTAGCTTGACCGGAGCACAAGACAGAGTCGTTAAAGAGATTACCAGTGACATGGCCACCTCTATTCCTATGCTACGTCTGGTACAAGGCGATGTGGGCGCTGGTAAAACCTTGGTTGCAGCACTTGCGGCTTGTTATGCGCTCGATAGTGGCTGGCAAGTGGCAGTCATGGCTCCCACAGAGATCCTAGCTGAGCAACATTTGATTAACTTCAAAGCTTGGTTTGAGCCGTTAGGGATAGGAGTCGGCTGGCTGGCTGGCAAGCAAACCGCCAAACAGCGCCGTGAAGCTTTAGAAGCTATTGCCGAAAATGAGGTGCAAGTTGTGGTCGGCACCCATGCCTTATTCCAAGAGTCCGTGGTTTTTGCCAAATTGGGACTGGCCATTATTGATGAACAGCACCGCTTCGGGGTTGAGCAGCGTATGGCCTTGACTGACAAAGGAGTTGCCGATAGCACACCACACCAGTTGATTATGACCGCCACCCCTATCCCGCGTACGCTAGCGATGAGTGCTTATGGCGATATGGACACGTCCATCATTGATGAGTTGCCGCCGGGACGTACTCCGATTACCACGGTCACCATTGACCGAGCCCGCCGAGATGAGGTGATTGAACGCATTGCGGCCAACTGCAAAGAAGGCAAGCAAGCATACTGGGTCTGTCCGCTAGTAGATGACTCAAGTACCTTAAATGCTCAAGCTGCTGAAGCCACCTTTGCCGACTTAAGTGAGCGTCTGGATATCCGTATCGGCATGGTTCATGGCAAAATGAAAGGGGCTGAGAAGCAAGCGGTCATGGCTGCTTTCAAAAATGGAGAGCTAGATTTATTGGTAGCTACCACTGTAATTGAAGTTGGGGTTGATGTGCCCAACGCCTCACTCATGGTCATCGAAAACGCTGAGCGTTTGGGCTTATCGCAATTGCACCAGCTGCGTGGCCGAGTCGGTCGCGGCTCTACCAAAAGCTTCTGTGTGCTGCTGTATCAAACCCCATTATCTGAGACAGGCATTGAGCGCTTAAACGTGCTGCGTGACAGTAACGATGGCTTTGTTATTGCTCAAAAAGACTTACAACTGCGTGGCCCAGGCGAGTTACTCGGTAAACGCCAAACCGGCAATGTGAGCTATTACGTGTCGGATTTAAGCCGAGATGAAAACCTATTGATGATTGCCAGTCATTTGGCCAAACGCCTGATTAATGATGACTCACGTAAAACGGAAGTGACCCAGTTGATTCACCGCTGGATGCCTGAGGCCAGCAAATATACCAATGTATAAGGCTAGCTTTCTATTTTGATATTCAAGGGTGAGGTTTATAGCGTATCTTTAAGACTGAGATTTTTTCGCTATATTTTGTTAACGCCATATCCTTGATTCACAACCCGTCTTATAATAGCGAGCTTTCTTCGTTATTTTATACAGCTGTCTAACTTAGATGACCATAGGACCTCTCTGTGAGCAAACGCGACCTAATTACCTTTCTTACCCTCTCTTTTATGTGGTCATTGTCCTTTATTTTTTATCGAATCGGGGTGCCCGAGTTTGGCTCACTGGCCTTTGCCACTATTCGTTTGGAGCTGGCTGGATTGACCATGCTCATCTTCGTATTACTTAATCCAAAAAACCGCCAAGGCATTCTCGCTCATTGGAAGCTGATGGCCATCGTTGGGTTATGCTCTACAGCGATTCCGTTTATCTTATTTGGCTTTGCCGCTAAGTCTGTCAATGCTGGAGTATTGGCAGTATTAAATGCGTCAGTACCCATGATGAGTGGCGTGATTGCCAGCTTGTTTTTTAATGACAAAATGTCAAAAAAACAACTGCTTGGACTGGCCATTGGGGTGGTGGGCGTTATTATCTTAATGAGCGAAACCTTAGTTGCGATGTTAGGTAGCGAAGCACAAGGAGATCTACACACCCAACTATGGCCGATGGGATTTGCCTTATTTGCTTGCGTGGGATATGCCGCTGGCGCCAATATAACCCGTAACTACTTAGAGCATGTCTCCCCCATTGCCATCACCTCAGGCACGCTCATCATTGCTAGTATTGTCATGCTGCCTGTGGCTCTCTACAGCTTTCCTTATGGTCAATCGATTAGCGTAAAAGCTTGGGGCTCTGTGATTTGTATCGGTATTTTATCGACAGCTATTGCGCTGATATTTATGAATCAGTTGATCAAAAGCATTGGCCCTGTTCGAGCCACCAGCATTACCTTAGTAATTCCTATTTTTGCTATTATTTTTGGTTATATTTTGCTGGGTGAGTCACTAGATATTTTTGCTATTGTCGGGTCTATGGTTATTTTATTTGGCACCTACCTGTCTTTAGACTTGTCTCTTAGAAAGCTGGCTAAAGCCTGACTTTATCCCCATAATGTTAATAAAGAAATAAAACCCATTGGGTTGAAGGTTATCACTAACCTAGAAAAGTAAACTACCCCCTTAGAGTTCAAAGGATGAACCATGCGTATGCTCGGTAAGCTAAAAACAGCGATTGTCTCCCCTAACCGCACTAACTCTCTTTCTTCGAAGCCGTCAGCGGTAGCCCCCACTACGGCTTTGGTAGACAGACTGCCACAGTTGCCTGCCCTGCCCAACTTACCAAGAAGAGCTACGGCCACCGTGCGCCGACTAACGCCCAGCCTACCTTTTAGTAAGAAACAGCCTCAGCTTGATGTATTAATCATTGGCGCAGGTATTTCTGGTATAGACATTGCCTCCCATCTAAGCCGCGATAAACTGCTGTCAAAGTCTGTAAAAAAAGGCCGTGTAGCCCTGGTTGAGAAGCGAGCAGCCATCGGTGGCACTTGGGATTTATTCAAATACCCAGGCATACGCTCCGACTCAGATATGACCACTTTTGGCTTTGCACATCGCCCTTGGATGGGAAAGAAAACCTTGGCTGATGCTGCCGCCATTAAAGCCTATATCGAAGAAACCGCCCAAGAGGCTACTATTGACTCGTTAATTGAGTTTAATACCGAAGTTGTAAAGATTGAATGGTCCAGCTCGCACAAATACTGGACGGCTACCTTAAAACAGACCAATACCGGTAAAACTCGGACGGTCACCAGCCGCTTTGTCATCGGGGCAACCGGTTACTATGATTTTGAGCAGGGCTATCAACCTGAGTTCCCTAATGAGCAGCAATTTAAAGGTCAAATTATTCACCCCCAGCAATGGGATGAAAGCATTGATTATGACAACAAACGGGTGGTGGTTATTGGTAGCGGAGCAACAGCTGTAACCTTAGTCCCTGCTTTATTACAGCCGCTTAGTGCAGGTTCTGGCCAGAAAAAACAAAGCGCTGCCCATGTCACCATGTTGCAGCGCTCACCCACCTATATTGGCAGCATTCCCAGTGAAGATGATAGCTTAGAGGTTCTAAAAAGCCGCTTTCATCTAAAGGATCAAACCGCTTACGGCCTAGTTCGTTGGAGAAATATTCTTATTCAACAAGGCTTATATCGCTTTGCCCAAATCGCCCCCAACCTTATGAAAAAGGGCTTAATTAAACAAGCCAAAAAAGAGCTTAAAGGCAGTGATGTCGATATCAACCACTTTAAGCCCAACTATAAGCCTTGGGACGAAAGACTTTGTGCAGTTCCCGATGGCGACTTATTTAAGGTGTTAAAGACCAGTAAAGCTGATGTCGTTACGGATACCATAAAAAATATCACATCAACTGGCATCGCACTCACTTCAGGCCGTCATTTAGATGCAGATATTATCGTTAGTGCCACTGGTTTAAAGCTACAAATGCTCGGTGGCGCACAAGTATTAGTAGATGGAGAGGTCGTTGCCGTAGATGAACGTATGACCTATAAGGCGGTGATGGTAGAAGGCATTCCTAATTTGGCGGTGCTTTTTGGGTATACCAATGCTTCTTGGACCCTAAAGATTGATTTGGCCTGCGATTATATGGTTCGATTACTGCGTTATATGCGGCAAAATGGATACAGTACTGTGCAGCCAACCCCTATCGCTATCGATGGAGATCAAGCCATTAGACAAACAGATACCGTGATGGGCTCCTTAACGGCAGGCTATATCAGTCGGGCTCAAAATATTCTGCCAAAACAAGGAGATAAATATCCTTGGTATGTTACCAACAATTACTTAAGTGACATCGTGATGCTTAAATACCAACGTGTCGCAGATAAATGGTTACGCTTTGGCCATTAAGTTTTTGCCCCGCGATTTTATCTTATGCTATAACAAAAAAAGAGGACAGCTTTCGCCATCCTCTTTTCATCATAAGCCATTAGCTGCGCTTATTTTTTCTTAGCTTTCTTGTCTTTTTTGTTTTTCTTAGCTTTCTTTTCTTTCTTTTTTTGGTCTTTTAGCTTGTCTAACTCTTTGACCTTTTTCTCTACTTTTTTCTTAGCTTTTTTGATGTCTTTCTTCAGCTCTTGTTTTAGCTCTTTAATATCCGACTTAGCCATGACTGACTCCTTTTTTGTTTATTATAAAAAAACTTAGGGTTAAAAAATCTTATTCTTTGATATATCAGGGAGTAACTTACCCAAAGTTATTATTTACGAACTACCCTGCATAATCTATGTATCCTTGAAAGCCCGACATACTGACGTTTCAGCATAGGTTAAACAGTAACGGACGTCCTAAATAATGCCTTAATCTAATAGTATCAAATTGGATTTTTTAAACAAGCGCCCACTGTATTTAGAATGTAATATTAAATTACGCTACCTAATTATTGTTATCTGCCTAAATATTTGTTAATGGCTCATCACACTAGGCGCATAACCCTAATAAAAGTATGGTTTTTTATTGTTTCTTACCACATTAAGTCATCAGGAATAACGTACGCAGCATACGGATCATCTTCAGCAGGCTCATCTTCCGCCTTGTCATTAGATTCCACAATAAAGCCTTCTAACTTCTCATTAATGCGATCTGCTAAAGGACGAGGTAGCAATGCATAGCCTTCTTCTAGGCGCGCAATACTAACGTGACCGGCAACAATTTGATCAAACAGCTTTTGAGTAATGTTCATCTTTTTGATTTTGCTGTCATCAACGAAGCGGTATTCAATATCACCTTGAGTATCGGTAATCTGATGCTGATTAATCATCTGCACGATGTTGGCTCTTAAAGTTTTTTCTTCTAACGCCTGCTGTCTTTGTTGATTCAGCTCTTGATCTCTTTTGAGCTTTTCAGCTTGCGCTTCGGCCACTGACTTTTTGATTTCTGCGTCCGGAGCATTGCCGGTGCGTTTGGCATGTGCAGCTTGTTTGGTTAGCTTTTTGGCTTTTTTGGTGTCTACCAATCCTGCTTTTAATAATTGAGCTTGTAAGGCATTTTTGGCCATGATTGTTTCCTTGATACTTAAACGATAAGAGTGGGCATGAAATAAAATGGGGTATAAAAAGACAGGGTACAAGTTTTACTCGACCCTGTCATTATTTTCGTTGGCTGATGAGCTCATACCTTTTCATACCTTTAAAACGGCAGTCTGTCCACTAGTCTTTAGCCTTCACATACTCTTCAAATAACCGAGTCAGTTCATCCCGGGTGTAGTTAGCCTTTAACTCGTTTTGCATAATATTGATAAACTGCTCAAGCTCAGTGACTTTGATTTGTTCAGTCTGCTCGGCATAAATCTTAAAATAATCACTGTTGCGTAAAGAGTTAATCGACTTCTCACTGTAGCAACTGACCACCAAATTATTGCGCCACAAGCCTTCAGGATTCATGTAGGAGTAGAAGTTACCCATCTGAAAGTCGGCTTCGATGTTTTCAATCAAGTTAAACTGAGTGGCATTAAAAGGTTTGCCTTTTTCCATCAACTGCATGGTGTAGACACCTTTGTCGGCATCTACCGGTAGCACTTTGTATTCGATACCCAAGTGACTGATAGCAGGAGTATCAGTTTCACCGAATTTCACCACCACGCTAGGGCTTCGAAAGCCAACACCGACATCTACTAAGTACTTATCACCTTGATAGTACAAGATAGTCACTCTATGCGTCAGCGGTGCTCTTGGTGCTTCATTATTGACCACACGAGCCAGGTGTTCAGTGACCTCAAAACCTTTTGCTTTAAGAGTCTCAAACATCAGCTTATTGTGCTCAAAGCAGTATCCGCCGCGTCCTTTGACCACCAAGTTATTATAAATACCTTCTAAATCAATAGGTACAGATTCGCCAAGTAGAATCTTTGGGTTGCCAAACGGATAAGCCTTCACATGGGCTTCTGCCAGTTTAGAGATGTCTTCTAAAGTGGTGATATCTGAGTCGATGTTTAGGGCTTGTAAGTAGCTTTCAACAGTTTGTTGGGTATCCATAGTTCTCACCGTCTATTAGATCATTTTGTTAGTATTATTTAGTTAAATAGGGGGTTTGTTCTATTTATCTTAACAAAATAACTTTTTAACCATAGTAACGCTTGGTTAAAATCATAAGCGCTTAGGTTAAGGCAACTTCATATCACCGTCTTGAATCCAGCCTGTACGGCGCATCAGCCAAGCTACTATACCTGCAATAACTGCGGGTAATACAAACATCAATAATCCAATGGCTAGCCAAATCTGAGTGGAAGTTAGCGCCCCTGCTGAGGCCTCAAGCACCCCAAACACACCCACAAATCCTGCGGTGCCCATGCCTGCGCCGCTGGCGGTACTCATCAAGCCAAATCCGGCTGTGGCAATAGGACCAACAACAGCACTAGCAATCACGACGGGCAATAAGATAATTGGCTTTTTAAAGATATTAGGAATCTGGAGCATACTGGTGCCAAGCCCTTGAGCAATGACTCCACTCATGCCATTGTCTTTATAACTGGCGACAGCAAAACCAATCATATGTGCCGCACAGCCCACCACTGCTGCACCACCGGCTAATCCATCAAGCCCAATAGCGATACAAATGGCAGCGCTCGAAGTGGGCATGGTCAGTAGTAATCCGACCACCACAGCGATAACCACCCCCATCATAAACGGCTGCAATTGGGTGGCAATCTGAATGCCAGTACCAATACTATTCACCAGACTAACCACAGGTGGATTGATCCAGGCACAGACGACCAATGCCACCAAGCCCACCGCCCAAGGCACCAATATAATATCGAGCTTGGTTTTGCCCTGAACCCAGCTACCAGCGCGACAGGCAAATACGGAGGCTAAATAAGCCCCAATAGGGTTGCCCGGTACAGCCAAAAAGGTCGGCGGCGCACCTTCTTGCGGCGTAAACAATTGCCCAGCCATTAGCGCTTCAGAGTGCGCTCCCATCATGCCAGCGACTAAACAGGCAAACACCACTAGCGTCGGTGCTTTCAGGTAATAAGCGATACCCACACCAATACCCGCTCCCATCAAAATTGACGCCAATTTGCCTAAATCCATCAGCAGTGGCATATCTAACGCCAAGCCCACTTGAGAGAATATAAGCCCTGCGATTAAAGTGACGAACAGCCCTAAGGCCATACCCGTAAAGGCATCGATAAAGTATTTATTAAAAAAAGCACGCACCGGAGAATGGGCGCTAACAGCAGACTGCGGCATAACCTTATCCTACATAAAAGAGGGGCGATTTTAATTATAATAACTATAAAATCGATAAAGGAGTTCTATATGTCTAGTTTAAAGCACCCTTTAGCGCAAAAACAGATTGATACGACAGATAACCAAGGTAATGAGCATCTCGTTACCTTAAAAGTAATCCAAGCGGATATTACCACGTTACCGCTTGATGCCATCGTTAATGCTGCCAATTCAAGTTTATTGGGTGGTGGCGGTGTCGATGGGGCGATTCACCGCGCTGCAGGACCAGAGCTACTGGCCTATTGCAGAACCTTAAACGGTTGCCCCACAGGGGAGGCCAAAATCAGTCCAGGATTTAAGCTGCCAGCGCAATATGTCATTCATACCGTGGGTCCGGTTTGGCACGGTGGCGGCCAAGGTGAACCTGAACTGCTTGCTAGCTGCTATCGCAATAGCATTCAATTGACAGTAGACAATAATATTACCAGCATTGCCTTTCCAGCCATTAGCACTGGCGTTTACGGCTACCCTATCGAGCAAGCCACTGAGATTGCTATTGCCAGTGTAATAGGCAGTGTTAAGCAAGCCGCTTTATCGGGCAGTGCTATTGAGGAAGTGGTCTTTTGCTGTTTTTCAGCAAGCGATGCGGCCATTTATCAGCAAAAACTTGAAGCTGTTTGAGAGAAATACATCTACTGTCTTTTATTCAGGCCTTATTTGGATTTGTAATGACCAAAGTCGTAGCGGATTTTTTGATTGCGAATTTCACCGATAAATAATCTATGCGTGTTGGCATACAGGTATTTCCAGCCTGTTTTTAAAATACCATCTTGCCTTAATCGCCTAGGGTCAAAAGTAAACGCGACGGGCAACATGCGAAAGGTCGTATGACGATTGGTTCGATTGACGTAATCACAGTCTTCGCACAGTGTGACAGTCGCATCGAAACCATTGATACGATTGTGAATGGTTTTGGTGGAAAACAAACAAGCACCGACCGCAGTGGGAAAGATATATTGCGTTAGATAGATGCCGGCATTAAATAGTTTATAGCCAAATGCATAGCGTTTAGGCAATCCTTTGGGTGACAAATATGCACCAGCGGTTTGCAGCTGTTTGGTATCTATATGGTGCATAGCCTTTTCAAGAAAGTCGCTCGATAAACGAACATCGGCATCCAAAAACAGCAGATGCTCGTGACGGGCAAGCGCTGCACCAGTATTGCGACCCAAGCAAACCCCGCGAGAGGTCATACGCTCTACTCTGAGCTGTTGAAATTTATCAGCATGGCACTTCGCAATGGTACAGGTGTCATCTTCACTATTTGAATCGACAACAATCACTTCAAAATCCCTAAAGCTTTGTTGTGCTAAGTCATTGAGCAGATTACCGATCCGCTCTGCTTCATTTAAGGTGATGATAATAATACTAAGTGGCGGCATGAGTCTAACCCACGATTAGGAGTTAAGACTCATGCTACGGACAAAATATGTCAGTACGATTATGCCACCCGATAAATTAAGATGGCTTAATAGAAGTTAGCTTAGTAACAATTAGCTTAGTGAACAGCCACTTAGTATTTAACGATATACCTTAAGAGGCTTGTGGCCAAATCTTACCTGGGTTTAAGATGTTATTAGGGTCAAGCGCTTGCTTAATGGCCTGCATCACGCCCACTGCCTCACCGTGCTCATAGGCCATATATTTGCGTTTGCCTTGACCAATGCCATGCTCGCCAGTACAAGTGCCTTCCATATCAATAGCACGTTTCGCCAGACGACCTACTATGTCTTCAGCAGTCTGCACCTCTTCAGGGTTGTCGGTATCTACCAACAATAACACATGGAAGTTACCATCGCCCACATGACCCACGATAGGGCCAATCATGCCAGAAGCTTCAATATCTTTGGCGGTCTCGCTGACACATTCAGCCAATCTTGAAATGGGTACACACGCATCGGTCGATAAGGCTTTAGCCTCAGGACGTAGCGCACAGCTGGCAGGATAGGCGTTGTGGCGCGCATGCCAAAGTTTCTTGCGTTCTTCTTCATTGCTGTCCCACGCAAAGTCTGAGCCACCGCAGTCTTCCACAATCTCACTAAAGATTTGCGCCTGCTCTTGTACCCCAGCCTCACTGCCATGGAACTCGATAAACAAGGTTGGCATTTCTTTTAAATTTAAATTGGAGTACTGATTACACGCCTTAACCTGCAGGGTATCTAACAGCTCGATACGGGCAATGGGCAAACACATCTGAATGGTCATCATGGTTGCTTCACACGCCGCCTCAATGGTGGGGAAGTGACAAATTCCACTGCCCACACATTCAGTGATACCAAACAGTTTTAAAGTAATCTCGGTCACTACCCCAAGTGTGCCTTCCGAGCCTATCATTAATCGGGTTAAGTCATAGCCGGCTGCTGACTTTTTAGCACGAGAGCCGGTTTTGATAATCTTACCGTCAGCAGTGACTACTTCTAGTGCCAATACCACGTCTTTCATGGTGCCGTAGCGAACGGCATTGGTGCCTGATGCACGGGTAGAAACCATACCACCAATGGTCGCATTCGCACCTGGGTCAATCGGGAAAAACAGCCCTGTATCACGCAAATAGTGATTGAGCTGCTCACGAGTTACGCCGGGCTGCACAGTTACCGTTAAGTCTTCACTATTGACCTGCAGAATCTCATTCATCTCACTCATATCGATACTCAGACCACCATAAGGTGCGTTGAGCTGACCTTCTAGCGATGATCCGATACCAAAAGGAATCACTGGCATTTCATACTTATTACAAATAGCCACTGCTTTGGCCACATCTTGCTTGTCACGGGCCACAAGCACTGCATCGGCTGGCTGGTTTTCAAGCCACGTCATGGTGTGCGCGTGCTGCTGACGGGTGGTTAGGTTGGTGCTCAGTTGATTGCCAAATAAGGCCTCTAGCTCTTGAATGGCATCACTGTAATCTTTCTTTGAAATATCTTCTAAAACTACATTAGAGTTATCACTCATGCAATTCACCTTTTATTTGTCGTATTTCTAGTTTTCACTCCACCAATTGATGGAGATTATCAGTTATTATTGGATAAAAGCTTATTAATTATCGTTTGCCTTCCCTTAACTTACAACCTTAATTATTGTTAAATTAAGGGTATAAGGCTTTTGTTTTATAAGCAGTTTTACCATTTATTTTGGATTTGTAGATTGACTATGCTCTTCAAGTTTTCTAGAATGAAGCTGTTATTGAAACATTTATTAATAAGTTAATACTTTGATATAACCAATTGTTTCAATTAATCAAGGATATCTACAAGGATGTTAGGCGTAGTGGTTTTATGACTGTTACGATGTTTCTTTTAAGACCTCTACTCACAACCTCCTTTATAAATAGGCTATCCTTTCCTACTTATACTTACCTTAAGTATCCTATTAATCTGTTTGATTATCACTGATGTTGTAATTTTCTTTTATACAAGGATGTATCATGAAAAAAACTCTCTCCATTGCTTGTGCTGTGGCTGCCCCAATGCTATTCAGTCAATCCGCCACTGCCGCCTTTGATTATTTCAAAAAAAGTGATGATGGCTTTAAACGCTACTCTATCTCTGGCGGTTGGTTACATGCCGATCCACAAGGGGACGCTACTCCTGTAGTCAATAAAACTGCTATTTATGACGGATTTGAATCAGAAGCTTCGGGTATTCCCGTAGAGGTTTCTGGTCTTGAACAATGGAGCAGTCCAGGCACAGGACTAGAGTCTGACACAGTCGATACCTTCGGCATGCTAATGACTTACTATGTAGACGATCATTGGGGTGTAGAAGTAAAAGCCGGTATTCCTCCTAAAGTTGATATCTTAGGTAAAGGTGAAGTGTTTGCTAATGTAGAGACAAACTTAATTACGCCTGACCCCATCTCAATTACTGACATGACCCGTGGGGGCGGGGTGGCTTCTACTGCTCGTGCCTGGTTACCTGCTGCTTTAGTGCAGTATCAGTTTGGTAAACCTGGTGTCAATAAGCTTCGTCCCTATGTTGGCGCTGGTGTAATGTATGCCTACTTTAATGACATTGATCTTAATAAAGGCATTGGCCAAGACTTACAGGTGGCAGCTGGCCGCTTACAACTGATTAAAGATGGTCAAGCTGCAGCTGCTTTAGGCACAAAAGAACAGATTCGCGACAATATAGATGCCGGTGTGGCTGATATGCGCGTTAAAGTGGAGGCAGACAGTGCTTGGGCGCCTATCATTAACGTTGGTGCTACTTATGACTTCGATGAAAACTGGTTTGCTGTTGGGTCAATCAGTTATGCAAAATTAGACAGTGACACTACCATTACTGTGAAAAACGGTGAAGGCGACCAACTAATCGAAGCAAAATCTAAGATTGATATCGACCCTTATATTACCTATCTAGGTGTGGGTTACCGCTTCTAATTAAACAGTTAATAATCAAGCTTTTAAAAAACGCATCTTATTAAAGGTGCGTTTTTTTATGCCTTTCGTTAAATAAATGGGGTAAGCAGCCTACATTTTGCTATAGTAAAAAAGACACAATCGCAGTGAGTATCCTTATTATGGCCCAGTCTATTTCAACACCACAATTAGATAGTCCGTCATCCAGTCTCCCAATTCATATAGCTACTTTAAAGTGCGTGCGTACTGGTAAAGCCATGCCTTTTACCCGTGAGCAGCTAAGCGCCATTAATAAAGCGCCGATTACAGCCCCGGTAGCCGTTAATTATCTAGGGCTAGTTACGGATGAACAGGCAGACAGGCGCCATCATGGGGGATATTTAAAAGCTGTGCATCAAATGAGTTCCGCCACTTACGATAAGCTTAATAGTGAGTTTAATCTAAAACTAGAAGTCGGCTTATTGGGTGAGAACTTAACCACCACTGCAGTTGAAGGCAACCAAGAGATGACAGAAGCTACCGTCTGTATTGGTGATATTTATCAATATGGAGAAGCAGAAGACTGTGTTCAGCTACGGGTAGTTCAGCCAAGAAGACCTTGTTACAAAATAAATGATCAGATTGGGCCCACTGCCAGCAACAGAAATATCGCCTCATGGATTACCAATCAAGGGATTTCAGGCTGGTACTTTCAGGTAGTGAAAGATGGCATTATGCAAAATGAGCTGCCTGTGTATCTAGTACATCGCCCCTATCCTTTTGCTAACTTAAAACAGCTATGGACTCTGGCCAACAGCAAGCAAAAAATAAGCAAAGAAATTATAGAGCCCTGGCTCGATATTGACTGCTTAGAAGACAGCTGGAAAAAGGTATTGGCAAAAAAGATCTAACTTTGCTTAAAAACCAAAACTAGAAAGTCAGACTAAAACTAAAAAAGTAAAGACTTTTTTAGGATAAAGCACAAAAAAGAGGACACAAGGTCCTCTTTTTATTCAAGCCCATATTTTTTAGACTTGGGCTCAGTAATTCATAAAGGGTGACTTTTAATGAATTACTGAACTATTTCTTCTATTACTTATTGCCTATCTAACTTATTTCGCTCGGACACGGCGATTTTCTTGTACTTCTACTTGACCAGGCTGTGTGGCTTGTAATTCACCACGGTTGTCTTTAACTTTTTGCTGTAGAGTTATCGGAGTAGCTTCAATATTACCACCTGACTCACCGGCCAAAGTAGGAGTTGCATCAATATTAGCTGGGGCTGGTGCCTGCTGACCAACGGCGGCTACTGCCACTTGTTGTCCATCCTCGGCATCAGCACCTTCCTCTTCAGCTACTTCGGCTGTGGTCTGTTCAGCGACAGCTACTTTACCTGGCTGTGTGGCCAGTAACTCGCCTTCTTCGTCTTCAACTTTTTGCTGTAAAGTGTTCTCTACTTCAGCTGCTGCTGTTGCAGTCGCTTCATTTACTTCTGCGGCAACCTGTTGAGTATTAGCCTGTGCAGTTGGCTCAGCTTTAGGTTGTTCGGCTGCTGAAGCTGTACCAGAAATAGCCAATACGCCAGCCACTAGAGTTGAAATCACTAAGCCATTCTTTTTTGTATGATTTGTATTCATTGTTTTTCTCCAAGCATCTTTTTAACGGATGATGATTATCAAGTTATTTTTCTATATCCAATATATCCAAAATAACGGACTTTTAAATTTCACCTGACTCAGTATAAAGAGCAAAAAAACTATTTTGATAATGGCTTTGTAAAATTATTCTTATGAGTTGTATATAGTCACCCCAGTTCTTTGCACAACTGTTGGTAATAAGTTTCATCTTAAGAGTTTACAGAAGACCTTCTAACCCCATATAAATCAAAGCCTCTAAAAAAATAGAGTTTTAGTTAGCTAAAATTAACCTGAGTATAAAACAGTACACTTGAGCTAACAAAAAGACGGATTAATCAAAATTTGATTAAATTATTCTTTAAAATCAAGTTAAACAATTTAGTACGATATCACCCTAAACAAAAAGTGTGTATTTAACGTATAATTTAAATTATTTTTTTATTTATCCAAACCAATGTGTTTGCGAGATTGATATGACTAGTAATTCTGATTCCAACAAAAAAACACCCGATGAGATTCCTAGCGCAGCTACTACCGAGACTAATAACGCTAAGGACACCTCTGCTGATTTGGAGAACTCTGCAGCCGACGCAGAGCCTGCTTATATCCCTTATAGTGCAGAAACCGCCAAATCAAAACCAAACTGGCTTTGGGTGTTGCCTCTACTTTTAGTGACCTTACTTATCGGCTTGTTTGCGGGTCGAATGTGGGGAGAGAAGCAACCTGAAGACAATGAGCTTACTACTGAAAGATCCGTTACTCCGCAGATGGGAACCGCCACTGGGGTCACTGAAGTTGAAAAAGAAGTGAGCCAAAAGCCAGTGCTGACTGTAGAGACGGTTACCCCCACTCAATCTAGTGTGACTAAAGACTTAACAGCGGATGGCACCATTAGTCCTGAAACTACCTCAACCGTAAGCGGCAAAGTTAATGGCGTCGCTATCGATAGAGTGTTGGTTAGAGAAGGCGATCAGGTCAAAAAAGGTCAAGTATTGGCCATCTTTGATACCGATGCGATGCAGCAGCAGTTGATCCAAGCCAAGGCAGAGCTAGCCGAAGCAGAATCTAGCTATGAGTTGGCTAAGCGGGATGCAGACCGAGTTCTACCTCTGCTAGAAATCAATGCCATCAGTCAGCAAGAGGCTGATCGTTATGTGGCCACCGCTAACCAAGCATCGGCTTCAGTAGCGGCTTCAAGAGCAAGGCTAAATAACCAAAATCTGAACATGCAAAATGCCAAAGTAACCGCCCCTGTAAGTGGCGTTATTAGCGAAAAATCAGCCAACGTGGGTAGCGTGCCGGGCCCAGAGCCTCTATTTACCATCATTGAAGAAGGTAAGCTTGAGTGGCAAGCACAAGTAGATCCCAATAAAGTGGGTGAAATTAATGTGGGCACTCCCGTTGAAGTCAGTTTACCGAACAACAAAAGCGTCATGGGTAAGGTTAGCCGTATCTCACCGACCGCAGAAGACGGCAGCCGTCAAATTACCATCTATGCCTCATTAGCAAGAAATCCTAATGCCAGAGCCGGTATGTATCAACGCGGTACTTTCAAGTTAGGTAGTGATGCCAAATCAACTATTCCGGTTAGTGCCGTGGTGACTCAAGATGGCTATGACTATGTCATGCAGGTTAAAGCTGTGAAAAATGAGAACCGTGAAACTATTTATCGAGTAAGCCGAGTCAAGGTGAAACTTGGCGAGCGTCAAGGAGATCGGGTGGTACTTCTAGAGCCTATTCCAGGAGAAGCCAATATCGTACGCCAAGGTGGCAGCTTCTTAAGTGATGGCGACGTTGTAACCATCGCCGATACCAATACTCCGGCTAAAGCTGAATAAGCTCATCATAGTTTGCTCAAGTTTAGAAGGGTGAGGTGTGGCAGGTTATCCGTTAAAAATAACGTCTTATTAATGGATTAATCACTCCTCACTGCCTCACCCCTACTCTTGTCCACCGCACCTCTCGTATTTTGATTTATTTCTCCAAGTAGGATGCCCTCTATGAGCTTTAATGTCTCAGCATACTCCATTCGAAACCCACTGGTTGCCATACTTCTATTCATACTACTGACCCTCGGTGGTATCTATGGATTTATGCAAATGAAGGTCCAGCAGTTTCCTGATATCGACCTGCCTGCTGTGGTAGTCACCGTCACTTTACCGGGTGCCGCTCCCAGTCAGCTTGAAAATGATGTGGCCAAAAAGGTTGAAAACAAGATCGCCAGTATCGAAGGCGTGAAGCACATGAACACCACGCTGCAGACTGGGGCCGCTACTATAACCACTGAGTTCGTGCTTGAAAAAGACATCCAAGAAGCTGTGGACGATGTGCGCTCAGCAGTTGGAGAGGTGCAGGGAGACCTACCTGCTGCAGCCAACGACCCTATCGTGACCAAGGTGACCACAGCGGGGCTGCCTGCCGTTACTTATACCGTTGCCGCCAATGGGGTGAGCCCTGAGGATTTATCTTGGTTTGTCGATGACACAATTAATAAACGCCTCTCTGATATCAAAGGGGTGAGTACTGTCAGCCGAGTTGGTGGTCTTGAGCGTGAAATTAGCGTTGAGGTAGACCCTATCAGCCTTAATTCACTCAAACTGCCCATTAGCCAGCTGTCAGAACAAATTACAGGTATTCAACAAGACAGCTCAGGCGGTGAATCAGAGGTGGGCAGTAGCAAACAAAACATTCGCGTTTTGGGTGCAGTGAGTAATGCTCGAGAGCTTAATGACTTACAAATTGCTTTGCCCACAGGCGGAACTCAGCGTCTAGGAGAGATTGCCACCATTACCGATGGTACAGCTGACCCAAGCTCGATCGCCAAATTAGATGGTGAAACAGTAGTTGCATTTAACGTGACTCGCTCACGAGGTGCCAGCGAAGTAGAGATTGTAGAACTGGTCGATGAAGAGTTAGCTAAACTGCAACAAGACATGCCTAACTATACGATTACCAAAGTATTCGATCGGGCCACCCCAGTTGATGAAGACTATCAAGCCTCTCTTAGAATGCTAATTGAAGGCGGCTTCTTAGCGGTAGTCGTGGTATTCCTATTTTTACGTAACGTACGGGCTACCATCGTTGCAGCCGTTGCCCTACCCTTGTCGGTAATCCCTACTTTCTTGGGCATGTACTTGTTCGACTTTAGCTTGAATATTATTAGTTTATTGGCCTTATCCTTAGTGGTGGGGGTCTTGGTTGATGATGCCATTGTGGAAGTCGAGAACATCATACGCCACTTACGTATGGGCAAGACGCCCTATCAAGCTGCAATGGAGGCCGCGGACGAAATTGGTCTAGCAGTAGTCGCCACTACCTTTACCTTAATTGCAGTATTTTTACCGACTGCATTTATGAGCGGTATTGTTGGGCAGTTTTTCCGTCAGTTTGGTTGGACCGCGGCTATTTCTATTTTTGTGTCATTAATGGTTGCCCGTTTAATTACCCCAATGATGGCTGCTTATGTACTGCGTCCTGAAAAGACGCGTGTCGAAAAAAGCGGACGCATCATGGAAGCTTATCTAAAATCAGTGGGCTGGACACTGCGTCATCGCTGGATTACTTTAGGAACTACCCTTCTTCTATTCGCAGCGTCCTTGACCTTGGTTAAGCTACTACCCACCACTTTTATCCCCGAAAACGACATTGACCAGACTCGTGTGGGCATTGAATTAACCCCCGATGCCAGCTTAGAAGATACCAGCCGAATCACGCAAATGGTTGAAGACAGAGTGTCTCAAATTGAAGGGGTGAAGAGTATCCTAAGCGTGGTAGGCGACCCCCAACAAGCCAGCCTAGACTCAGCGTCTAGCTCAGGCAGTGTCTCTAACGCCGCCAGTGTTGATATTGTGCTTGAGCCACGTGGAACCCGTCCTAGCAAGATAGAAATTGAGCGTCAGATTACCGAAGCTTTAACCACGGTACCAAGCGCCAGATTTGATATCGGTCTGTCTAGTGGCGGCGAGGCAGGCTATAGCTTTGCTCTTACCAGTACCAACTCTGAGCTATTAGAACAAATGGCACAGCAGGTCATGACTGAAATTCGCTCACTACCTGAAGCAGGCAGTGTCACCAGTAACCGAAGCTTACCCCGTCAAGAGCTGTCGATTACGCCAAATCGTACCGCCATGGCAGATCAAGGTGCTACCACACAAGGGGTTGCTGATACGTTACGCGTAGCCACTTTAGGAGATTATGAGCAGCGACTGTCTAAGCTTAATTTAGACACGCGTCAGGTCCCTATCGTGGTGCGTTTGCCAGAAGAAGCAAAAAATAACGTCAGTCAGTTGGCGGATTTATATGTACCAAGCTCAGGCAGTGCTGGTGCCCGCGTGGGTGAAGTTGCTGATCTATCCTTTGGTACAGGCCCTTCTGAAATCATACGTTTTGACCGAGAGCGCTCCATCACCATTAACGTTCAAGTAGCAGGCGGTGAGCTAGGGGGTCTGGTCGACGCTGTGAAGAACCTCCCCTCTTTACGAGAAGGCAGTATTCCTGAAGGTATTTCAATCATCGACCAAGGTCAGGCAGAAAGTATGTCTGAATTGTTCGGTGGCTTCGTGGTTGCCATCACTGTCGGTATCATCTGTATCTTTGGGGTGCTGATTTTATTATTCGGGAAAGTGCTGCAGCCCTTCACGATTTTGATGGCATTACCTTTGTCTATTGGCGGTGCTTTTGTGGGTCTTGTATTGACCAAAAGTAGCTTATCAATGCCCTCAATGATTGGCTTTATCATGCTAATGGGTATTGCCACTAAAAACTCTATTTTGTTGGTGGATTATGCTATTTTAGCCGAGCGAGAACATGGGCTGAATCGTTTTGATGCCCTATTAGATGCTTGTCGTAAGCGGGCTAGACCTATTATTATGACCACCATTGCTATGGGTGCAGGCATGTTGCCCTTAATTTTTGGTCTAGGAGATGTTGACTCTACTTTCCGACGCCCAATGGCAGCAGCGGTCTTAGGAGGTCTGGTTACCTCAACCTTCCTAAGCTTGATTGTCATCCCTATGGTTTATACCTTTATGGACGACATTTCTAACTGGTTTGCTAAATGGCTACGTCCGCATGGTAAAACCGACTAATTATTAACCCCTTAACTTATTTATTTACCTCACCAATAACTTGAGATCAAACTATGAGCGTACCAAGCGACATTGAGATTGCCCAAAAAGCGACCCTACAACCCATTGTAGATATCGCCAAAAAACTGGATTTATCTGCAGACAAAATCGAGCCTTACGGGCACTATAAAGCAAAAATTAATCCCAATGACGTGTTTGCCAAACCACCCAAATCAAAGAACAGCAAACTGGTATTGGTGACTGCCATTAACCCTACCCCTGCAGGTGAAGGCAAAACTACGGTTACGATTGGTCTAGCGGACGCCTTAAACCGGATTCATAAACAAAACCAAGATGGCAAGCGAACCATTGTTGCTCTACGTGAGCCCTCGGTGGGTCCAGTTTTTGGTATTAAAGGCGGTGCTGCTGGCGGGGGTTACGCCCAAGTCTTACCCATGGAAGACATTAACCTGCACTTCACCGGTGATTTGCATGCCATAGGGGCGGCCAATAACTTATTAGCTGCTCTGATTGATAATCATATTTATCAAGGCAACTCCCTAAATATCGACCCGAAACAAATACTGTGGCGCCGCGCCATGGACATGAATGACCGCCAGCTTCGTAATATTGTCGGCGGCTTAGGCAACACCACAGATGGCGTTATGCGAGAAGACGGCTTCGATATCACTGTGGCCTCAGAGGTAATGGCCATCTTCTGTCTGGCCAAAGATTTGGCTGATTTGAAGCAGCGTTTAGGCGATATTTTGGTGGCCTATACCAAAGATAAAAAGCCTGTTTATGCCAAAGACTTAAACGCCCATGGCGCAATGGCGGCTTTATTAAAAGAAGGCATCAAGCCTAACTTGGTTCAAACCATTGAGGGCAACCCTGCTATTTTGCACGGCGGTCCTTTCGCCAATATCGCTCATGGCTGTAACTCAGTCATTGCCACCCGTACCGCACTGCATTTGGCCGACTACACTTTAACTGAGGCGGGCTTCGGAGCTGACTTAGGCGCTGAGAAATTCTGTGATATTAAATGCCGTCTTTCAGGGCTAACTCCAGATGCTGCTGTGGTCGTCGCCACTATTCGAGCGCTGAAATATAATGGCGGTACAGCCAAGGATAGCTTAAAACAAGAAAATTTAGCTGCCCTTGATCAAGGCCTACCCAACCTAACTAAGCATATAGAAAACTTGCAAGAAATCTTTGGCTTACCTGTCATCGTGGCCATTAACCAATTCGAAAGCGATACCGAGGCTGAAATCGAAATGGTACGCAAAGCTTGTAAACGCCTAAAAGTTGACGTTGCCCTAACTCAGGTATGGGAAAAAGGTGGTGCAGGCGGAGAAACACTGGCCAAACACTTGATTAAGCTACTCGATGAAGCAGACAGTCTCTCTGCTCCTAAGCACGGCGGATTTAAGTTTGCTTACGACACAGACATGCGAATTGAGGATAAAATCCGCACTGTAGCTCAGCGTGTCTATGGCGCTTACGACATTGATATTAGCAGTACCGCCAAAGCCAAAATTAAGCGTTTAGAGGCTCTAGAGCTAGACAAATTACCTATTTGTATTGCTAAAACTCAATATTCTCTAAGTGACAATGCTTCATTGCTCGGCCGCCCTACGGGCTTTAATATCCATGTGCGTGATATCAGTATCTCTAATGGCGCCGGCTTTATTGTGGTGATATGCGGTCCTATTATGAGAATGCCAGGTCTGCCTCGAGTCCCTTCTGCAGAGCGTATTGATGTCGATGATCAAGGCAATATTATGGGCTTATTTTAACCCTCTAAAATTTACTACTTTAAAGAGAGCACTGGATTCAGTGCTCTTTTTTTATGGCTTAAACTATGGCCTAAATTACCAGTCTAAAAAGTATTTATATCGGTAATCTGTACCCGTTATTTATGTATGACGTTTGACTTCCTCCCCTCGCTAAACCGAGGGGATTCCTACAGCTAGACGGTCAAGCCCGACCGCAAGGATGTTCTTAGCAGCATTGATATCTCTATCATGCCATGTGCCACACTCAGCACAAGTCCATC
>NZ_FUGD01000013.1 GCF_900162815.1 Psychrobacter pasteurii
GATTAGACGACAAAGGTATCGCTCTTATAAAGGCGTACAAGGCAAGATTGCAAAGAACTATTTAAAGCGCCAGTTTAATGCAGATCAACCAAACACACGCTGGCTTACTGATATTACTGAGTTTAAGGTGGGTAATCATAAGCTGTATTTATCACCCATACTTGATTGCTATAACAATGAGATCATCAGTTATACGCTTTCAAAGAGACCGACTTATGATTTAGTGAGCAAGATGCTAGATAAGGCGTTAGATAAGATAGATACGCACCAGAAAAACGGATTAATGCTGCATTCAGATCAAGGGTGGCACTATCAAATGAGACCGTTTAGTACAACGCTTAAACAGCACGGTATTAAGCAAAGCATGAGTAGAAAAGGGAACTGCTTGGATAATGCGCTTATGGAGGGGTTCTTCGGAACACTTAAGTGCGAGACAATTTATATTGAGAAGCCAAAATCGATTGAGCAGTTAGAACAACAAATTCATGAGTATATTCATTATTACAATAATGAACGTATTCAACTTAAACTAAAAGGACTGAGTCCTGTGCAATACAGAACTCAGTCCTTGATCTAAACTAAACCGTCCAACATTTGGGGGTCAGTTCATT
>NZ_FUGD01000044.1 GCF_900162815.1 Psychrobacter pasteurii
GTCTATATCAAATTAACACCTTAGAGATTGTACAAGACAGTCGTAATCGTTGGTATGCGTGTATTACCGTTAAAGACTACCCCAAACAAGCAAGTGGTAAGGGCAGCGTTGGTATTGACTTAGGTTTAAAGGAAGCTGCTACTACCTCAATGGGCGATAAACTCACTATTAAGCAAACGCAAAAATGGGCGAATAAATTAGCAACCGCTCAGCGTGCTAAGAATAAAAAACGTGTTAAAGCCATTCATGCCAAAATAAAAAATACAAGATTAGACCTAATTCATAAATTCACCACCAAGCTTGTTAAAGACAACAGCTTAATTGTGGTTGGTGAAGTTAAATCTCGCTCATTTACCAATTCGATGACCAAACTGGCTAAATCAACATACGATGCAGGTTGGTTTGAACTTAAACGACAACTGGAATATAAATGCAAGCATGCAGGTTGTCAGTTTGAGATCGTAAATGAGAGTTACACTACCCAGACTTGCTCGTGCTGCCTTAAAATAAGTGACAGTAGCCCGAGAGGTAGAGCAGGTTTGAGAATAAGAGGATGGAGGTGTGCTGAGTGTGGCACATGGCATGATAGAGATATGAATGCTGCTAAGAACATCCTTGCGGTCGGGCTTGACCGTCTAGCTGTAGGAATCCCCTCGGTTTCGCGAGGGGAGGAAGTCAAAGACTAAGTATAGGCGGTCGTAACCGTCAGAATGTTTGTATTTATTAGTGATCCAGTAAGTAGCGATAAGCTTTGATACGGCTATTTATTGGAAGGTTTGGGCGAGTTGTTCTTAGGATCAATCACCTCAAACTCGCTGTTCACCAAATGCGTTAGCAAGGGCTCACCCTTATCATTCACTCTAAATAACCCATATTTGGCTTGCTCAAAAGCGGCAGCTTGACCTTCCTCAAAGAAGAAAGCATTGGTAGCTATTTTTAGTTGTCCATGACGCAGGCGATAGGCCAAAAGTAACTCGTCTTTTGCCAAAGTTAATGGATCCTCTTTTGGCTGATCGAGCAGTCGCAAAAAATGGCCCACACCTTGCGGATCTTTTTTAATAACCACTAAGCCATCTTGTGACAAGTTATACAAAGTGTCTATCTGTTTTTGATTATCGGTAGCAGCCAACTGCTGCTCTATGGCCGCCATAATCTGTTCAGAAATGGCGTAATCTAAGGCCATATAATCGCCTTGCATTAAGCTACGTGGGTCTACGGGAGCGAGCTGTAGTAGCACCTTCTGTGCCGTTGCCAAATGGGTCTCGTACTTTTTTATCCCCAGATTGACCACTACTAAAACTATTAATAAACCAACAATAGCCACCAATAAGCTAATTTTAGAAGAGAGCTGTGGGCGGCGCTTTAAGACAGCTGAACTCATGATAACTCCTCATCTGTGGTTAGTTTTGAAGGGTCATTCTTCTGAAGTTTAGGCAGGTTGTTATCGTCAGAGTAGGCAATATTTATCAGTTTATAAATGGCAAATAGCACTATCGATACCGCCAGCAATGAAGCAGACTTTTGCAGCAAACTGGTGTCTAGCTGATAGTAATACCAAAAGATATACCCGACCAAAGCACTAACTCCTAAAGCCAATAGAGTTCTATTAGCATTGGCAATGGCCAAGACTATAACTAGGCTAGTAGCCAAAATCCCAGAGATATAAATAGAAACCACGCCTAAGCCAATAATACCTAAAGCAATCAATCGCCCCATTTTTGAGGTTAGCTTTAATGAGTACTGACTTAAAATAATATGGGCAACATATAAGCAGACCGCGATAAGCAGTCCTTGAGCTAAGAAGTAGTTATAGACGAAGTCACCTGCGACCCCGGCGATAGACTGTGTGTTTTCAGCGACAATAAATACCACAGATACCATTAATAACATCAGCGTACTGGCGTAACTTAAGGGTTTAAATAGCGTGTAATTGTACGGGTTCTTGGTGGTTCGAGAAGCCCTCATTACTCTGGAGTTGGGCAGAGTAACCGCAGCAGAAATTAAGGCCAATAAGGGGGCTGATAATTCAGGCAACTGAAAGTAGCTGAATAACCAAACCAAGCAGCCTAAAGCAATAAAGGCGCTAATAAAACGATGCAAAGTGTCTTTAAAAGCTATTAGTAGAAATAACTGAAGCAGCATAAAAGTCGAAACCATCGCCACAGTGGAGTCAAACTGCTCTCCTATGACGGCTGCTAAAAAAGCTTGTGCTGACAAACTTAAAGCAAAGGCTAAGCCCTCACTGAAAGTACGCGATTTATTAACGGTGGAGGTAGCTTGGCGTTTAAATAACTGTGGATTAAACAGCACAAAGCTAATAAATAACAGCAGCCCACTTAATATCAGCTTCATCAGCATATCACGCAAGGTATTGCCGAGAATTACCATTAAAAACCCAGTGATTAAAGCCCCAGAAAACAGGCCGCTGATGGCCAGTAATAGCTGTATGTACCAAGGAGTTTTGACGGATTCGCTAGAAGTATGAGAGTTTTCTACAGTAATGGGGTCGGATATAGGCTGAGTCACTGTTGCCTGAGTTGCGGTCGTCTGAGTTACAGGCTCTAGTCGCTGCTTTGTGCCCGGATGCTGCTTTATTGAGTGATTTAATTGGCGTAACCCATTTACAGCAAGGGCAGTAAGAGTGATGAGTAAAAAGGCCATAGCAAATAAGGCTGCATCCCCTAAATGGGGCGCGATATACTGCGAGGCCATTACCATCAGCACTATGATTGCTGAACCGCTAAGCATGGTTAGCATCAGCAGGTCTCGTTGTTTTTTATAAAAGCGCCAGTATAAGAAGGCCATTACTGAAGCCCACGCTGTAAGGCTGATGCCCGTCGCCAATCCCTCATCTACCTGGAACAGTGGGAACAGTCCTAAACGTGTCGCACAGAACACAACCCATATCGCAATGACATATAAGCTCCAGGGTAGAGGCTGATGGGGTGGTTTATCTTTATTGACCATTAACCCCAAAATCAGGGCTCCAAGATTGAGAGCAGTTAAGATAACTAAGCGAAGTAGGTCCAAGTAAAGCGGATTATTGCCCCAAAAGCTGCTGACTAAAAAGCCACCAGTGGCGGTGTAAAACATAAAGCTTAGATTAATTAACCCCAACCAAAGTAGCCAAAGCGCAGGCAGGCGAGCCAAAAACACCCAAGGAATAATTAAGACAGCCCATCCAAAAAACAGCTGCCAACTGTCTGCTCCTGTCTGATAAACCTGACCCACCAAAGCCAATAAACTGCCCGTTATTAGGCTTGCGATAAGCAGTAACAACTGTTGGCCTAGCTTAGAGACACCTTTATAGACTAACAAGGTATAGCCGAAGATTGTTATCACTAAAGCGGCCTGCACTAAGCCAAACTTACCTATCTTGCCCATATCCATCCAGTTATAGGCAATAAAAAATACCAAAGCCAATACCAGTGAAATAGCACTGGTTATCGCCGTAAACCGATTAAAAAAATTGTACCAAGTCTCGCTACTAACTCTAGGGGTAGCTGCCTGACTCGTGGTATTAAATAGAGGCGGAGTGGGGGCAGAAAGGCGCGTCATAAGGATCTCGATGCTGTGGGTTACTGATTTAAATTTCATCAAACACAACTTTGTCATTGTCAGCAGGCAAGTTATCACAGCATACAGCATACAGGATACAGAGGCATCGAGAGTATCTACAAAAGGTAAATTTGCATAACTACCAAACAAATGTTTATTAATATTTGGGTTTTTTATTTCATTTTAAAGCCGTTACAAGATAATTAGAAATTAAACTTCTTAGTCAAATTTATTTCAAGTGTTTGATAAATAACGATAATTTAGAATTGGTATAACATAATTGTATGAATAATTATTGACACACTCATATATTTTTTTTATTAATATACCTATAATGAATAACAGCCGTAAGCTTTAGTTACCTTTACCAGCAGTGACGTAGCATAGCGCAGTAGTAAAAAAGATAGTCAACGCCTAAGTAACAGGTTAATATAATAGTGACAGTAACTTAAGTTTTATTAAAGTTACTCCCCAATTTATTTGACCCCTACAAGGAAGACTTCATGAATAAACTCAGTAAGCGTCACCATGAAGCAGTTGGCTCGAAAGCTCTTAGTTTGAGCTTGGTGAAAAAAGGTGTTGGGACAGCCAGTCTGGCTTTTGCCTTACTAGCCTCAGGCTGTGCTACCACTGAACTACTGGACTCAGGCAGCAGCAGTCGCACCACCAGTAGCAAACAGATATTGGTGGAAGATCAATTGGTTGCCTTTGGTCGTCCTGCAACTCCCTTAGCCAACATGCCTAGCAATAGCGTGGTTATTGTCGGTGAGAAAAACAGCTATGTCTTGAGGCAGGGTGGTCCTGAGATGGTTAATCTATTGACCAATCTGACACCCAAACACATTCGTGTCGATAATGAGATGAGCTTTTACTCGCCCAATAATGATGGGTATTTCCAAGGGGAAATGAAGCTGTCGTACGCCAAGCTCAAAGATGAGTTCCAGCGCAGTGATTACAACTTCTTTTTGCAAAATGGCGGTAAGGAGTGTAGCGATGCGAGTGATCAGCGTATGCAGGCACAGCGCTTTTGCTTTAGCGTACCTATCAAAGGCGGTGTCTATCCTGCGGTTAGTAACCTAAGCTTAATTCAATCAAAATACAGTGCGTTAACCAAACCTTATCCGGTCACCATTTATACCACTGGCAAGACCACCACAACTCATAGCGGTGGGACCAGTACAGCAGGCAAGTTAGTACTATTGCCCTTCGCCCTGGCCTTCGATGTGGTTACTTTCCCTTTCCAATTGTTAGATGCAGCGAGCAACTAACGGTCAGTCTGAATAAATCCGTTTTAAAAAGCTAAATAGGTGGGGTCAATTACCCCACCTATTTGGCTTATTCTGTATCATAAAAATCAATACGAGTCAGTACTTTGGTCTGAATCAAGTACGCACACACATACGCACTGGGCCAAGCAAACATAAAGGAAGTGCCCCAAGAGCGGAGTAATTCGTTAAAAAAGTGTTCGCTATAGCCTTCTTTTAGAAAAATAAGTGCTGTAGAGATAATCAGTGACATCAATAGCGCCATAAGCCCTGTAAAAATCAGACGCTGATATTTGCGGTGGATGCGTATACCGCTTGAGTAACTTGTTTTCATTATCATACAAACCAACCCTTTATAATTATATTTATTGTTAATTATAGCTAATGCAGCCAGTTTAATTAAATTGTAATTATTGATAATTGGGTTTACTGTTTCTGATTTATGCTCTCAAAGAGGCCATTAGCTGTGTCATTAGCTCGTCCACAGATAAAGCTTTAATCTGACTAACGCCTTGGCCGGCCCACAAGGATAAATACTCTGGGTTTTGTGATTTGGCCGCTGCTCCTCGCATCGGCTGAGTCATCGCATTCATCTGAGGATAAGCGGGCAGCTGAACGTTGTCATACTCTGCAAAGTCTTCTAAATACTGGTTAACCAAACCGCGAGCCTGCTTACCGGAGAACAGTCGGGTGAGACGGGTTTGGGCTTTGCGATCCCCCCGGGCTGCTTGTAATAACTGAGCCTTATATAGGTCGCTGAGTCCACTCTCAAACGTTGCCAAAAATGCCGTACCGAGCTGTGCCAACTCAGCGCCTGCAGTTTGTGCTGCTTTAATCGCTTGGCCGGTCATAATTCCGCCCGCAGCAATGAGTGGCACATCGGTAATGGCTTTGGTCTGAGAGATTAAAGTGAGCAGCCCTAAAGGGTCTTGCTCGCTTTGAGGCAACCAACCGCCGCGATGTCCACCCGCTTCCACCCCTTGCACACATACCGCATCTGCACCGATATCCGCCCACGCTTTGGCTTCTTCAGGGTGGTTTGCCGTTCCCACAACTTTGCTGCCGACCTTGTGCAGGGCGGCCACTTGTTCAGCGCTGATAATCCCGAAAGTAAAGCTGGCCACAGGCACCGGATTGTCTAGCAATACCGCAAACTGTTTTTCAAACGACTGTGCAGGGTGGGTCGGCAAGTTCACTTCCATATTCAGCTTGTCATAATGAGCTTGTAGCCACTGCGGCATCGGCGTATCAAAGGTGGTCGACTGGGCTTCAGACAATACCATCAAATTCACCGCAAAAGGCTTATTGGTCAGGGCTTTAATTTGATTAATCTGCTCATTAATCTTCTCTGGTGCGGTAGTACCTGCCCCCAAGCTGCCCAAACCGCCAAAGTTACTTACCGCTGCAATTAACTCCGGAGTGGTGGCTCCGCCTGCCATAGGCGCTTGTACGATAGGGCAGGTTAGATTTAGGGTGGTTAATAGGCTCATGACGGTTCCTTGTTTTAAAGTCTGACTCTTAAAGTGAATTTACAGCGGATGTGGATTTGGATAGTGCAGTGAGGTCAGGTAGAGGTTAGCCGTTATTTGTTCCACAAACTTTTGGTCAGTCTGCCAGTTTGGCTGTAAATACCTACTTGATCGATAAAGGCTTCGTAATCCTGATTTTCTTCTACGATACGGTTCACTGAAAGCCAATCAATATTAGTGCGCTCTCGAGCGGGAATTAGAATTTGACTGTCAAATAAAGACTGCTGATTTAATAATAAAACACCTACGCCATGTAGGCCAGAAAGCATTTGTAATTCAGCTTCAACAGCAGAGTCTAAATTAGCAGTCACTAAATAGGCAAAGTTTGCCCAACTAGAATTGGATACGGTTTGGAAAAAGCTTTTGCGAACATTACTTTTGTTTAAGGTCTTTTTTACTTCAAATGACCAAAGCCTAAATACCGCATCGTTGCTACCTCGAACACAAGCTCGTACAACATCACTCCAACCTTTATCTAGTGTTTCTAGCGCCACAATATCTGGATGTAGCCAGTGGTTACCGCCAGAGCCTCGCATATTTCTGGATCTGCGCTCATCAATTCGGCGACAGTAAAGACCTAAATCCTCTGATAGGTAAGAAATCAGCATAGGGTATAGGTCATGCTCTGAAAAAGAAGTTAGGCTAGGGGCAATGTTTTCTATCAACTCGTCACTGTCACTGCCATCATCTTCTTCAGTTAAATCACAAGTATCCGGCGTGGTTTGCCAGTAGTAGCGTCTGGGTCTTGGCTTATCTTGAGTTGCGATATTAGGGCAAAGACGTTTGGCAGCTTCAGTACGCTCACCGCCAATCTCTGCGGCAAGTTGTACGATAAGGTCTTCGGTGGTTTTATAACGAGGGTTAAGTCTTTTTTCAGCTAAGTCTTGTGGATAACGATCTAGGAACAGTTCGGCCAGTTGTCTTGCTGTAAACATCTGGTCCGGATAATCGCGTAATGTTTCTATTATCATCTGAACACGAGTGGTCATATTATCTTCCTAGCGAGCAAATCCACATTAAAATTTATCTATTTATAGTAACAGAAATCTATATGCTTTAAGCATTTAGCTACGGCATAGACCACTGGACATTAAAAACTGTAGAAACCCAAAATCAAGACCGATGAGCCACAGCCTTTGGCTCCTCGGACTGCTCCCAAGCCGTCGTCGGCTCATAATCACGACAAGACGCACTGCAGCTTCCTTGAGCACGGTATACCTCGGCAATCTGTGCCGCTTCTTTGGGAGGTAGTACCTTACCTTTACGCCATTTGCCATGTAGATATAGGCCTGCGCCCATAAGTGCCGTCGCTAACATACCTGCCGGAAATGACAGCCAAAGCGCATCGGTGCCAAGGGTTGAATAAAACCCAAAAGCAAAGCCAAGACGCACCGGATACATGGAGATAACCATAACGATTAAGGGCCAAAATACGTAGCCATTTGCCCGCATGGTACCAAAGAGCACCTGGGCTATCCCAAAGAATAAAAAGCCCCACGTTGCCATAAGCTGAATATGACTGGCAATGGGTAACGCAGTACTATCAGTCCCTAAGAACAGACTTAAAATAGGCTCATCAAAAATGGTCATCAGCACAATGAGCAGTCCGGTGAGTACCACGTTAAAAATAAGCCCCCAGCGGGTTATGCCTGCTACTCTATTCCATTGATTGGCGCCGATATTTTGCGCCACCATCGCACTCGCTGCAGCGCTTAGCGCCATAGCTGGCATCTGCACATAGGTCCAAAGCTGCTGGGTGGCACTATAAGCCGCCGTCGTATGCACCCCCTCACGGTTAATCAGAGATAACATCGTTAATGCCGCTGAAGAGATAACAATCATCTGCAGCCCCATCGGCAGTCCTTTTGAGAACATCGACTTAAGGATATCTCGGTCAGGGCGTAAAAAGCGTAAATCAGACTTATTGAGCGCCAATACAGAGCCGCGTAGATATAAAGTGGTAATCATGCCAACCAGCGCTACGGTATTGGCAGTCGCTGTCGCAAAGGCCGAGCCAAAGATTCCCCACTCTGGGAAAGGACCCACTCCTAAGATGAGTAGGGGGGTCAAAATTAAGTCGATAGCCACTGATAGAGCTATGAACCAAAGCGGTGTTGTGGAGTCGCCTGTTCCTCGTAATGCCATCATTAATAGCGTAAAGGTGAGAGTGACCGGCATGGCAATAAAAATCATCCGCAGATAGGTCAAAGCCAGATCAAAAGCACTGTTTGGGGTTCCCAAAAGTTCGAGCAGCATAGGCCCAAGCAGCCAACCTGCTACTGCTAGCAATACACTAATCGGAATAATACTGCCAAGCGCGGTTCCTAGAGTTCGCTGGACCATCACCTTGTCGCCTTGCCCCATGGCCTGACCGATCAAAATCGTAGAGGCCATACCGAAGCCAAAGACGAAGGAGATCAATATAAACATCAATATATTGCCATTGGCCGTAGCCGCAAGCGCTTCTTCACCCAAGAATCGTCCTACCCAGACGGCATTAATTGACCCGTTTAACGATTGCAGTACCGATGAGCCAAGCGTGGGTAGAGCAAATAGGAGCATCGTTTTGGCAATGGAGCCTGTGGTTAGATCGCGCTGTTTACCCTTGGAGATTGTGTCACTCAAATTGGATCCTTTTGTGTTATCTGGGGCTAATTAATTAGAGACCCGTTAAATGATTAGACAGTAAATGCAAACGCTTATCTTAGAGGATAAAGCGGTTAGCGTCTTTATTAGAGCTGTAATCATATTTATACAGAATTTACAGTGCTGCGAGCGATAAAAAAAAGAGCCATCATTTGACAGCTCTCTTTTTTATTTAAAATTAACTTATTTTTTAAAACTAATTCTGTGGTGGCCAAGGGCGGTGTGAATCACTCTCAATCCACTCAGCTACATAACCGGTCGGTGGTAAGCTCCAATTTGATCTACCCATCGCATCCAGTACCTTTTGGGTTTCAATAACACGGCCGCCCTTGGTAACACCGGTACGTAGTAAGGCAGAAGAGCAAGGCTTGCCCTTAACCCACATCGACTGCTCGACATAAATCCAGCGCTCATCAACTGCGGCAATACGGGTCTTAATGGTCACCAGATCAAAGGCACGAATACGCTTGCGATATTGAATGGTGCTGCCTGCTACCACTAGGCCCCAGCGATGTTTAAGCAGAGCCTGACCCAAGCCACTACGCACCGCAAAGTCTGTACGACCTAAGTCATATAAGGTAAAAACGCGGCCATTGTTCATCTCAAAGAAGTTGTCGATATCGGTCAAGCTACAGCGAAACTGCATCTCTGCGGTATCTGTAAAGTCGACCGTATCTCCTTTTTTTTGAGCCACAACGGCTTTCACAATAGATTTGGTATAGCGATAAAAAGGATACATACACAAGTCTCAAAATTTGAATTAGGTCATTGATTATGCTGAAAAAAAGAGGCGTTTCAAAGCAGCAGACGTGCCTAGACCGTCACTTCTCTTTGCTACAAGAAGGGTTATCCACTAGAAGAAAAATGACGGAGAGTAGCAGGCTTATAAATAGGGTTACTGCGCGATACCGTTAAATTTAAAATAGTCGACGACCGTTTCTGGGATCCAGTTAATGTCGAATTTCTTTTGTTCAGAAAGATAACGCAGATAGCCAATGTGACCGCCATGATCAGTATCAAGAAGGGTAACGCATTCTGAAACATCATTCTCAGTAGCGGTGAATCCAATAAAAGGATCGTCCATAGCACTGATTAACAACAAGGGTTTGGCCACATCAGTCAGATGAGGCAGGGCAGAGGCACGGCGGTAATAGTCATTATTTGAGCGATAACCATGGCGGGGCGCAGTAAAAATATTATCAAAATCACTGATACGATCCACCGCTTTTATCGCCTCAATTTCGGCATCACTGATTTCATTGCCTAAGGCTTTTTTGATAATAGGGTTGAGTAAATAAGGGGTATAAATTTTCTGACCCAAGAAGCGCTGCATATTCATCGCCGCTGACGACATATCTACCGGAGAAGAAACAGAGACCGCCGCTTCACAGCAAGCTTCCTCGCCATACTCTCCCATATATTTAGCTAGGGCATTTCCGCCTAACGACACCCCAACGGCATAAATGTTTTGATAATGTTGGCGTAGCGTTTGTAGCATATGGTGTACCTCTGCGGTATCACCAGCGTTATAAAACACACGACCACTGGCTGGAATACCGCCGCAGCTACGGAAGTGAGCCACCACGAAGTGCCAGCCTTGAGCATGAATTTGATGTGCTAAAGCACGGGCATAATGGCTGTCACTGCTGCCTTCCATACCGTGAAACAGCACCACAAGCGGCGTTTGTTCTACTTTATCATCGGTATTGTCTACGGGGTGTGCATCATAGAAATCATAAGCCACGTCGCTCTCATCTAATGAGTCGCGTAGGATTTCGCGTCGGTATTGTGGCGGCTTTGGCGCAAAGAACTTGGGCAGAATAGTTTGTAGATGCGGATTGGTTAACCAAAATGGCGGGTTAAAGGGAGTAGGGGAAAACGTCGCCTCATCACTGTCATTTAAGTCTAACGCAGATGCAGCCTCCGTATTATTGGCCTCAATTTCAGAAGCAGAGGCTGAGGTAGTGTCCGCATTGGTTTTTGATTTAGATTTTAATTTTTGTTTTAACTGAGAAATCATAAAAGGTGCTCATTAGAGTATTGAAAGTAAGACCTCTATGATGAACCCAAAGTAAAGGAAAACCAATCATTTTCAGTGAACGCTTGGTTACTGAAATTTGTAAGTGGCTTTAATTTTTTAAGACAGATATTAAGCAGAAGCGACTGTCTCAAAAAAGTTCAGTGCAGTTTCAGGGACCCAGTTGGTGTCCAATCGCTTGTCTTTCCAACGCACAAAGCCAATATGACCACCATGTGCTGGCTCGTATAGCACCACGCTTGGTGAGACATCGCCTGCGGTGGCATTGATTCCCAAGAAGGGATCATCTTTGGCGGTGATAATCAGCGTTGGTTTGCTAATTTTATATAAATGTGGCATCGCTGAAGCTTGACGGTAATAGTCATAAGGCGAGCGATACCCTAAGCGTGGTGCAGTAAAGGCCTCATCAAATTCTTGGATACGCTCACTAGCGGTAATCTTATTAAGTTCAGTGAGGTCGAGCTCTTGGCTAAGTACTTTAGACAGCATGGGGTTTAGTAAATAGGGGGTATAAAGTCGACGACCGACCAAGCTTTCCATAGCGGTGGTGGCTGATGCCAAATCTAGGGGTGCTGAGAACACAACAGCAGCCTCACAAACCGCATCGTCGCCATAGTCCGCCATATAGCGTGCTAATAAGTTGCCGCCGAGTGATACGCCGACAGCATAAATGGTCTCATAGTGCTCGGCTAATACTTGCAAGGTATGGTGCGTCTCTTGGCTGTCGCCAGCATGATATACCACGTCTTCACGGACAGGCACGCCGCCACAGCTGCGAAAATGACCGACCACAAAGTGCCAGCCCCGCTGCTTAACATAAGTAGCTAAGGTGCGGGCATAATGATTGGCACTGCTGCCCTCCATACCATGAAACAGGACGACCAATGGGGTTTTATAACACTGACTGCCTTCAGGCTTTGGCTCGTCGGTATCAATAAAATCATAAGCAACATCGCTCATCTGATATGAATCAAGCACCAGCTCACGGCGGTATTCAGGGTCGTGTTTCACAAGGACTGTAGGCAAGATGGTCTGTAGGTGAGCATTGCTCAACCAAAGAGGGAGCTCAAAAGGCTCAAAATCAAAGGTCACACCATTGACTATCGGTAGTGTTTTTAGCTCGCGAGTAAAAGGGGCTGGCATAGAAACCTCGTACGCGTGGCAACCCATATAGCCAGTCGCCACCTATTTATCACCGGTCGCCGTAAAACCACCCACTTCAGGGGGTAGATATAAGGCGACACACACTGTCGTAAGAAGTCGTTAAAGGGTTGTAAGCTAAAATTAATCTTGCGATACTAAGCATATGAAAACACTCAAGCTACGCATTAAAGACAA
>NZ_FUGD01000011.1 GCF_900162815.1 Psychrobacter pasteurii
GGTATCTACACAAGTTTTCTAGCCGCCTCAGCAAAGTATTTTAGATCATCAGGGGAGTAGTGATTAACGAGCTCGTTAAATTTAAGCCATTGGAACAAACCAGCCATTACCGCAGGGGCAGTTATGGGTTTGCTGCGTTTCATTTGCCGACCTGACAGACGTATTAAAAATAGAACAAACTCTCGCGATTGTTTATCTGATGCTTGCATAAGTCGCCACACTAACGTACAAGCTTGTGATGCAATCAATAAGCGTTTAAAAAAGCATCCCCACTTTGCTGTAACCACTGCTCTAAATGCTGACCTGCACTTTTAAGCAATTTAAAATACGACTCGATCTGCCAACGCCAGTAATACCATTGACTCACTGCACCTGCAGGCACTTCATCGCCTTGCAGGTTGGTGAGTAGATACCAGGTGGCTAATAGCTTATCTTTGTTATCATAAATCCGGCTAACAACAAGCACTAGCGAGGTGGGCTCACCCTTGATAGGCATCACTCTTTTTCCTGTATTAGGATTAACTGCCTTAGGTTTAGCAGGACGTGTTAAAACAACATTGGCACTAGCTATGTACTGATGGGCAAGTCTGCCCTTATAACTTACTTGACGTTCATATTTAAAGTCGAGTTGTTCCGCTATCTGACTAGAGCGCTGAGATTTGCCTTTATAACTAAGGTAAGAGCCTGCTTTGGATCTGATGATAAAGTGATGGTTACCTTCCTCCCACTGACGCATATGAAACGCTGAATCGGCTTCTCTATCAATAATATGAACCAAGGGCTTATCAAATCCCTGCTGGTCTAAATACTCAATACGATCCGTTAATTCATTGAGGTGGGTTTGTTTGGTAGGCGTCTTCTGATAGCTGCTATGTACGCTATTTGCTGTAATGAGGTTTTGAGCCGGTGTGGCTATTGGGCTACCATTGATGTCACTTACTAGGATACTTGATTGCAGTTCATATCCAACATCCGTTTTATGACTCATTGCATAGGTATCTGTCTTATTGCTATGAGTTAAAGCTATCCGCGACCAGTCGTGCATCACAAGTCCTTAGCGTTTGCACTCCTCCCGACATCCTTGTAAGCTATTTTCAAGTAACGGCTTATTAAGCTCTTGATAGCTAATAGTGTCATTGTGAACAAATCGCCATAAAGCTTGGGTTTGAGCTAAACTACTTTGTGTATTAATACTGGCTTTCATACCCGCTTGTACTTTACTATTTGGATGAGTGTGATTGTGTACGAGTTGTTGATATCGTTTGATGAGCCTCGTATCTAGATCCATTTTATCTATGCCATACTGGAAGATTCTATCATTCTTTTTTGCTTTTTTTAAGTTGTGTAGATACCTATGCC
>NZ_FUGD01000009.1 GCF_900162815.1 Psychrobacter pasteurii
TAAAAGTAGAAACTAACTGCTAAAATACTAGCAGGAGATTTCGACATGAAAAAATCAAGATTTACCGACACTCAGATTGTTAATATACTCAAACAAGCAGAACAAGGCGTACCTGTCAGTGACATACTACGTGAACACAATATAAGCCAGAGCACGTTTTACAAATGGCGCTCCAAATATGGTGGCATGGATGCCTCATTAATTACCCGTCTTAAAGAATTAGAAGCTGAGAACGCTCGTCTGAAGAAGATGTACGCCGAGGAACGGCTTAAATCAGACATCTTACAGGACGCCATGTCAAAAAAGTGGTAGCGCCCTCTAGGCGCAAAGAGCTTGCTCAGCATTACATCAATGCCAGAGCCATTAGCATCCGTTTAGCCTGTCTGATCTTTAACATCAGCACAACCTGCTATTACTATCAGCCAAAGACAGCGGATGACAATGAGCAGATAGCTAAGCTGTTGATTGATTTAACAAGTAGTCATAAAAACTGGGGCTTTAAACTATGCTTCTTATATCTAAGAAATGTACTGGGTCTGCCTTATAACCATAAACGTGTTTATCGTATCTACCGTGAGCTTGAATTAAACCTAAGAATAAAGCCTAAACGGCGTATTAAACGAGACAAACCCCAAAAGCTTGCTGTACCTTCTAACATCAATCAAAGCTGGAGCATGGACTTTATGCACGATGCTTTAACCGATGGTCGTGCTATTAGACTGTTTAATGTCATTGATGACTTTAATCGTGAAGCATTAGCCATTGAGGTTGACTTCTCGTTGCCAGCTCAAAGAGTGATACGTAGTTTAAATCAGCTTATAGAGTACCGTGGTAAGCCTAATCAAATCAGGTGTGATAATGGCCCTGAATACATCAGTAATGATTTAAAGGATTGGGCAACTAAGCAAGGTATCGTTATTGAATATATCGAGCCTGGTAATCCCCAGCAAAATGCTTATGTTGAACGATTTAATAAAACAGTGCGTTATGATTGGCTTAATCAAGAATTGTTTGATAGTTTAGATCAAGTGAGACAACAAGCCGAAGCTTGGATCAATCACTATAATAATGAAAGACCCAATATGGGTAATGGTGGCTTTACGCCGATTCAGAAATTTAATATGGCAGCTTAGTTCTACTTATTTAGTGTTTTAAATTTGGGGGTATTTCC
>NZ_FUGD01000040.1 GCF_900162815.1 Psychrobacter pasteurii
ACATACGATGCAGGTTGGTTTGAACTCAAACGACAACTGGAATATAAATGCAAGCATGCAGGTTGTCAGCTTGAGATCGTAAATGAGAGTTACACTACCCAGACCTGCTCGTGCTGCCACAAAATAAGTGACAGTAGCCCGAGAGGTAGAGCAGGTTTGCGAATAAGAGGATGGAGGTGTGCTGAGTGTGGCACATGGCATGATAGAGATATCAATGCTGCTAAGAATATCCTTGCGGTCGGGCTTGACCGTCTAGCTGTAGGAATCCCCTCGGTTTAGCGAGGGGAGGAAGTCAAGGGTACATTCACGACTAAAGCGACATCTAGCCTTATCTAACCTTGTCGTTTAATTAAATAAAAGCCCAAAGCTGCACTCCCTAGGATAGGTAATAACACCATCAATAAGGGAGAGGCACCCGTAGCCAAGGCCACAAAGCTAGTTAAGTCTTGAATGTAGCTAAACAGCAGACCAAAGATTAACGCCACCACAATACGTAAGCCTAGGCTGTGCGTACGCAGAGAGCCAAACACAAAGGAACACGCCACAATTACCAACGATAAAATAGCAAAGGGTGATAACAGCTTCTGCCAAAAGGCCACTTCATGTTCAAGTGAACGGGTGCCTTGTGAAGCATTAAAGCGCTTATGGTCATAAAGCTGAGTGAGCGATAAGTCCTCGGCACGGCGAGTCAATAGATACACTGAGCTTGGCGAAATAGGCAGATTAATTACATCATCTGATTGATTTTGTTTCGACACCAAAGGCTCAGTGTTTAACACGATGTTCCGTGACTGTTTGACATTACTAGGCATTCCCTGGCTGAGTACAGCGCTGCTCGGTGCCCCAGATGTAGTTTGCGTCTGCTCTATTTCTTCTGATTGGGTAATGACCGCCCGTTCTGCCAACTTTAGGGTGGTAACGTCTTCTAGTTGCCACTGATAGTTAATCAGCTCTTTTCCAGCTTCTGTCAGATCTTGTAAGCTCGCTTGTGTTTGCTCATTGGCCTTAGGTAAATAGATACCACCAGATGCTTTAGAGACGGCCATTAAGTTGTTATTTTCATCCAAATGCCAACGCTTTACTTGACCAATATTGCCATTGGCATCTGCGTAGTCGATATAGATGATGTTGTGACCCATCTCCCCTTGCTGTGCATTCTCACCCACAGCAGGAGCATTTTGTAAGGTCCAGTAACCATTGACCGAAGCAAGTAGGGCGGTATCAGGCTTTCGAATTTGGTTCGCTTTTAAATTAGACTCAGGCAGCACATATTGGTTAATAGCCAATGCCAATATGACAAAAATAAAGGCCGGCTGTAACACCCAGCTGACAATACGATTAATACTTAACCCGGCTGCCCTCATCACAATGAGCTCAGAGTTATTGGCCAATAAACCCAGTCCCACTACAGCCCCTAGCAAGGCACCGGTGGGAGTAAACTGCTCTAAAAAGTAGGGCGATTTATAAAAAATATAGGTCAAAGCATCAAAGTAGGTATAAGTCTCTGAGATGTCTTCTAATTCAGCCAAATAGGCAAAGATCATCTGCAATGCCCACAGCCCTATCACCGCAAACAGCATGGCAAATAGGGCGTTCTTTTTGACATAGCGTGAGATGATCTTGCCAGACTTTACGCCAGGCAATGTCTTGGAGTCGCCAAATTTCATAGGGTTCATGATCGGCCTCCATTATCAAAAGTGTTATTAGAATTAGATTCCATTTTGCGTTGGCCCAGTCTGAAACGCACTCTATGATGAATTCGGCTTGCCCAGTTCAAATACAGTGCCAATACCATAAAGCTTATGATAGCAAAAGGGTAACTCCAAACTGGGATAGAGCCTTTGGTCACTGAGTTTTTCAGCGAAATAACCACCAAGGCACAGCTGGCATAAATAAGAATTGCCGGTAGCAGTCTCAACCAGCGCCCCTGTCTAGGACGAACTTGTGCTAAAGGAACGGCCAACATGGGAGCCAAAATAATCAACCAAGGTAAAGATAAGCGGTAGCCTAGCTCTGCTTGAGCCGCAAGGATTTGCTGCTGATCAGGCTTTTGGGTTGGGGCCGGCTTGTTAGTCGTTGAGTCCGCATTTAGGTCAATCACTGTCGCGGCTTGACCGGTAGCGGCTTGCCACAATACGGGCAAGCTCTGAGTCGCCACGTTGTCATCGGTAATGATGTCTTTGGGAGGTTGGTTAATACTGATGCGATAGCGCTCAAAGCTGACTTGGTTATACACCAAACTGTCCGCCCCTACCTCATAGCGTCGACCTTGGAATAAGTCTAGCTGGGTGGTATCCCCTGTGTCACTGCCCATCACTTGTACGGCTCGTTTTGCCAACACAATCACGTCCCGATCGGCTTTGGCATCGGCTTCTGCTTTTTTGGCAGCTGAAGCAACGGGCCGGGTTAACTCAGTGATGGTTCTATCTGCTTGAGGAGATAAAGTTGGTGCTGCTGGCTCGGCACCGTCTGCCTCATCCATAGTGGTTTGATTAGCGGAGGGTAAGTCAGGCTTTGCTCCCTCAGCTTTATCTTTATCGCCCGTTTGTACCAGTATCACATCTTGTAGCTCGGTACGGTCTTCATTCATACCGCCCACATATAAGTGGTAATCGTTACTGCTAATAAAAGACTGTGGTCGAATCAAATCAAAGGCACTACTTAAAGACTGCTGCTGCCAGATATTGTCTGAGTTTCTAACGCCCCAAGGTTTGCCGTATAAAGATAACCCTGCCTCTATGACAAACAGTAATAGAATAAAAGGAATCATTAATCGGGCTAAGCGGCCGCGCGAGATACCACTACTATTTAGCACCGCCATTTCTTGATCCACATACAGTCGACCAAACACCAGCATTAACCCAATAAAAAAGGACAGCGGCAACACCAACTCTAAAAAGTAAGGCAGGTTATAGCCAATAATGGCAAATAATAAACCCACATCAAGGCGCCCTTCAGCAGCAATACCAAAGTAGCGGATCATTCTTCCGCCCAGCAGTAATACCACCAAAAACCCCAATACCAAGGCGGTTGTTGAGGCTACTTGTCGGGTCATGTATCGGCGTAAAATCACAGGCAAACTCAAATTATATTAGAGGAATGAAACAACGGTTTAAACCCCAGTATACAGCTACCAATCAAAGGGGGGATTTTGACTGGCATTATTTCAGCAAATCATAAAGGATTATGCTAGAAATTAGGAAACATATTGGTATTCATTAACAAAGGACATACATCAAAGTGTCATAGCTTATCGTTTGGTAATAAAACACTGACAACCAACGCGTATTATAATAGTAAGGTACATAATGAGGATAGTGGCTCTATGGAATGGACTTTTCCCTCTATCCTAGCATGATTCTGCCATTTTTAGAGTAGCGATATCCGCCTATCTGCCCATAATCTAGGCCAATATGTTAGACTATACGGCAGGCTCAGTCCCTATATCATGAGCCAAATAAACAGCTATGCTTATTGGCCATTATTGGCTAATACCCTTATTAAATTTAAAGCTAAAATAACAGTAAAAGCTTAAGGCTATGGCTAAAACTAGTTTTCCTTGAGCCTTAAGTCACTGTCAAAAACACTATAAAAACAAACTCATCAAATAACACACAGGAATGACTATGAGCTTAACTCTTTCAGTATCTAAAACCTTGCCAAAACTGGCGTCAAAAAAATTACTAAAAAAAGCGCCTGCCGACAATGAAACCCAAAGCCACTGCTTAGCGGTATTGGTCGATGACAAAGCCAACTTAATTGGCAATTTCAAAGGGTTAGAAGCCTATCAGCAACGTATCGAAGATTTAATCGCTGTCTCTGACTTCAGTGGTAAGCTTGGCGAAACAGTAGCAGACTTTGCGCTATCAGCCGATGCCAAAAAAGCGCCACTACAACTTTTTTTAGTGGGCGTGGGCAAACCTGAGAAAATCAATTCAACTTCTATTCAAAAGATTGCCACAGCCCTTTATAAGAATACTCACAAACGTGTGACCAACTTAGCAGTGGCTATCGGTGATGACCTATCTGATGAAAGCCTTCAGCAGTTAGCCTTAGAACTACTAAACGCCAGCTATCGCTTTGATAAATATAAAGCGGAAACTTCTGAACCAAAGCTGTCTGAAGTCACTTTGGTATCTGCTAGCGTATCACAAGAAACCGTTGATTATGTGGCTGCCGTTCACAGTGGTCAATCTTTGGCACGTGATGTCGCCAATGAGCCAGGTAACATTTGCTTCCCAGCTTACATGGCAGATCAAGCAAAAGAGTTGGCCAAAGCTTATCCAGACCTATTGAAAGTGACGGTACTGGGCGAAAGCGAAATGGAAGAGCTGGGCATGAATTGCTTCTTGTCTGTGTCTCGCGGCTCGGTTCGTGAAGGTCAACTGGTTATCCTTGAATACCAAGGTCAAAACCAAGCCATTACCAACTCAGGTTCAAACAGCTTCACAGGTACCTTAGCTAATAACATCAAAGCTGTGGCAGACAAATTACCGAAAAAAGCGGCTAAAGCTAAAAAGGTTGATGTCGATGCAGAGTCTGTAGAAGAAAACTTTGATGCTCCTATCGTATTAGTAGGTAAAGGCGTAACATTCGACTCAGGTGGTATCTCAATCAAACCAGGCGCTGCCATGGATGAGATGAAATTCGATATGGGTGGTTCAGCTTCTGTATTAGGAACAATTAAAGCCTTGTGTGAAGCCCGTCTACCTATCAACGTAGTCGGTGCCCTAGCTTGTGCAGAAAACATGCCATCAGGTGAAGCTACTCGCCCAGGCGATATTGTGAAAGCTATGAACGGTATGAACGTTGAAATTCTAAACACCGACGCAGAAGGCCGTTTGGTTCTAGCCGATACGCTATGCTACGTTCAGCGTTATAACCCACGTGCCATCATCGATGTGGCCACGCTGACAGGCGCTTGTGTGATTGCCTTAGGTCATGTCCGTTCAGCGGTATTTAGTAACGATGAAGACGTACTGTTTGAACTAGAAAACGCCAGTGATCAGTCAGGTGACCTAATCTGGCACATGCCTCTTGATGATCAGTATCAAAGCCAGTTGGATTCTCCAATTGCTGATATCCAAAACATTGGTGGCCGTGCCGCTGGTGCTGTAACCGCGGCGTGCTTCTTATCTCGCTTCATCGAAGAAGATCAAGCGTGGGCTCACTTAGACATCGCAGGCACTGCTTGGAATTCAGGTAAAGAGAAAGGCGCAACAGGCCGTCCCGTTCCTTTATTCATGCAGTATCTAAAAAATATGTCTCAGCAGTAATCTGACTGCTAGACGTATAAAAGCTGCTTATGCAAATTAGTTTTTATGTCCTCGGTGAGCGTTATATGAAGCATGACGCCACCGCAGCGAGCACCGTTTCAGCTGTTAATGCTGAGGCGGTGCTCAACTTTGTGTGTCGATTGACCCAAACGGTCTTGAATAAAAGCGAACACAGCTTAGTTATCATTGATGACCAAACTGATCGGCTTCGTGAATTAGACGAGCAACTGTGGTCTTTTGATGCTACCAGCTTTATCCCTCACACTCTTATTTCTGATGATCATGATGATCAAGTCACTGCAGATAAACTTTCTGCCCCTGTGACGCTACTCTCCTCGTTGCCACAAAGCTTCGATGGTGTGGTTTTAAACCTAGCCCCTACTGCCCTTCCTTTGTCCAAAAGTGGCACTCTGCCTGAAAGGGTTTTAGAAATCATCACCCCTGATGAGGTCAGCAAACAGCAAGGCCGTGATAAATACCGAGCCTATCGTGATTTAGGTTTTGAACTTATTTACTATCCAATTAATTAAGTACCATCTAGCCAATTAAGTACCATCTAGCCAATTAAGTACTGCCCCATCAATTAAGCCAATTATCTGTGCAAACTCAGGTAGATACCGGACATTAGCCGGCTTTTTTTGTGCCTATTATTAAAACCAATTTGTAGTTATCTGTTGCAGTCGAGTTTAACTTTTGTATAATCAGGGCATAATCTGATTATGTGATAGTGCTTAGCGGAGCAACGTTTACTAAAATTTTACTGGCAATGTCTCTTAAAACTCTATCTCTCAATCAAATCATATAACCTAAAGATATTTGGGCATGGGCTTTAAGCTTATGCACTTTATGCTTTTATTTTTTTATTTTTAGTGCTGACTTATTTTGAGTTAGCACTTATATGGAGAGCTTATGAGAGCCCTTATTGACATGTACCAACGCATCGGCTTGGTGCCTCTAATTATTATTGGGCTAGTAATTGGTATCTTAATAGGCTGGCTATTACCTTCAGTTGGTATCGCATTAGGTCTACTTGGTAGCTTATTTGTGGGTGCGCTAAAGGCTGTAGCTCCTATTTTGGTATTCATTTTGGTTATGGCTGCAGTTAGTCAGCACCAAGGTGAAAGCCAAGTTCATGTAAAACCTGTGTTAATCATGTACATCTTTGGCACCTTCATGGCCGCCCTAACTGCTGTAGTAGCCAGCTTTGCCTTCCCAACCGAGCTTATTGGTCTAAACACCATTGAAGCGGTTGCGGACCAAGCCCCACCTTCTGGGTTAAAAGAAGTATTGACCACGCTACTTATGAACTTAGTCGATAACCCAGTTAATGCTATCGCTAGTGCCAACTATATGGGTATTTTAGCTTGGGCATTAATCATTGGTTTTGCTCTACGTAAAGCTTCTGCCACTACCCGCACTATGGTAGCTGACTTATCAGAAGCCATCTCTAATGTGGTACGCTTTGTCATCGCATTCGCCCCTATCGGTATCTTAGGCTTAGTGGCCAATACCATTGCTGAAACCGGCTTTGGTGTCTTAGCAAGCTATGGTCGCCTGCTAACGGTACTGCTTGGCTCTATGCTATTCATCGCTTTAGTCGTCAACCCAATCATTGTGGCCTTTAGCATTCGTAGAAACCCATATCCGCTGGTATTTAAGTGCTTACGTGAGTCAGGGATTACAGCGTTCTTTACCCGTTCATCAGCAGCTAACATCCCAGTAAACATGAACTTAGCCAAGAAGCTTGGCTTGCATGAAGACACTTACTCAGTGACTCTACCTTTGGGTGCGACTATCAATATGGCCGGTGCTGCCATCACTATTAACGTGTTGACCTTAGCGGCCGCTCATACTTTGGGTATCTCAGTCGACTTCGGCTCAGCGTTACTACTAAGTGTGGTTGCCACTGTCGCTGCTACCGGTGCTTCAGGCGTAGCAGGGGGTTCTTTACTACTTATTCCACTGGCTTGTAGCTTATTCAACATTCCTAACGATATCGCTATGCAAGTTGTGGCGATCGGCTTTATCATTGGTGTGGTGCAAGACTCAGCAGAAACGGCTCTTAACTCGTCAACAGACGTATTATTTACCGCAGCCGCTGACCCAGTGATGAAAAACAAAACCGCTTAAGCGTTAAATAAATCAAATAGCATTAACAAAAGAGGCCACAAATTGGGGCCTCTTTTTTTGCAACAACTCTTTTTTTTACAACAATAAAGTCAATTATTTTGGTTTAATTTCGACCTCAACGGTATGTACCGCCTGCATTGACGCTTGCTGCTGACGCTTGAACTGACGTAGCTGCTCTACTTCTTCTAACAGCTCCAAAATCAGTCCAATGGCTGGAATACTGGCATCGAAGTCACGACTTAAGCGTGAGGCACGACGCACTGTAGCCAACTGATAACCGGTAAATTGCTGGGTTTCTGGCACATCATATTCGATGACATTTTCTTCGATTAACGCCATTACCCAATTACGCTCAGCACCACAAGCGGCAACGAGCTCATCTAAGGTCATGATAATATCGTTAAATTCATTAGAATGTTTCATGATAACCGTCCCTCTTATCGTTATATTTTTAGCGCTTTATAGTGATATCAGCGAAGCTTTGCTTTAAAGCTTCATACGCTTGCTGTTGGGCTTCGGTACTCACCTCTGGGTTAACAATATTTAACGTCAGGTATAGGTCGCCTGCCTGCTTGGCAGGGATACCTTTGCCTTTAACTCTTAAGTGGCTACCAGACTTACTGTTTTTGGGGATAGTTACCCCCAAGGTCCCTGCTGGGGTGCTAACATTAATCTTCTCACCTAAAGCGGCTTCCCAAGGGGTAATATTGACCGTCTGATAGACATCAGTGCCTTCTAAGCGGATGTTGTCATCATGTTGGATCATCACTTTTAAGAATAAATCACCATTTTTACCACCGCCGTAGCTTGCAGCACCTTGACCACTTAAGCGGATTTGCTTGCCTTCAGTGATTCCTTTAGGGATTTTGATCTTCAAGGTTTTTTGTTCATGACTTACCGTACCATCTGCCTGACGGGTAGGAACATTTAGCTTAATGCTATAGTCATCGCCTTTATAGACCGAGTCTAAACTGACACTAATCTCTGCGTGTTGGTCTTGACCCGGCGTAGGGCCCGCTTGTTGGAAGGCATCGCCAAAGTGATCAAAGCCTTCAAAGCCAGATTGTGCCGATTGGCGAGAAGACCTAGCCCCGCCCCTGCCGCCGCCAAAGGCTGAGAAGATATCGTCAAAGCGGAAGCTGCCACTACCAAAAGGGGCGCCCTCGCCAAATTGATCTTTAATGTCTTCCCATCTAAAGCCACCTTGCCCGCCTGCGCCGCCAAAGCCACCAGCCCCACCGAAACCGCCTGCCCCGGCAAAGGGATTTGCTTGCATCGCATCGTACTGTGCCCGTTTTTCAGGGTCACGTAAGGTCTCATAGGCATTGTTGATTTCTGCGATTTTTTCATCGGCATCTTTGGCTTTGCTCACATCCGGGTGGTACTTACGCACCAACTTACGGTAAGCCTTTTTGATATCGTTGTCTGAGGCATCTTTACTGACACCTAAAACATCATAAAAACTTTTTTCTGCCATTATTATTATCCTTTTAAGCGTTTTAATCTAAAAAATCAGCTCTTAGGTTATATATAAGGGCTGCTAATCAATATTTCACGGTCTATCAAGGCAAGTTTGTTGAATTTATCAGCTACAGTGTCCTACGACTGTACCACGCCCGTACTAGGCTTCATACTGTTCAAGTTCAGTCATGGCCATAAGCATCTCTTCTTCAAGCTCTGCTTGTTGCTGCTGCAATGACGCCTGCTCATCCAGTAGTTTTAACAGCTCTTCTTTACGGGCATCTTCATAAAGCGTGGTATCGGCCAGCTTTAATTCCAAATCCGCCAAACCAGCACTGACTTTATCTAGCTTCTTCTCTGCTTGCTCAATACGCTTACGAATTGGTGCTGTAAGCTTACGCTGCTCTGCAGCCAGTTTACGGCGCTCTTCTTTGCTAAGCTGAGGTTCTTCTGCCTTCGCTTTGGCTTCTGCAGCCTTTCTTTCCTCTTCTGCTTTCTTCACAGCTTGGTTTGACGCAGCTTTGGCATCACGAGATTCTTTTGCCGCTTCTTTGGCATCTGATTTACGCTGCTCAGACAGCCATTTGCCATAATCTGAGACATCACCCTCAAACTCTTGTAGCTTGCCGTCATGCACCAGATACAGCTCATCACACACGTTGGCGATTAACTCACGGTCATGCGATACCAGAACCACTGCCCCAGCGAAGCCTTGCAGCGCCATCGTCAACGCTTGACGCATTTGTAAGTCTAAGTGGTTGGTCGGCTCATCCAGCACCAATACGTTGGGTTTTTGCCATACGATTAACGCCAAAGTTAGACGAGCACGCTCACCACCCGAGAAGAGTTTGCTTGGTGTATCAATACGATCACCGCGGAAATCAAAGCTGCCTAAGAATGAGCGCAGCTCGGCATCTGAGGTCTTGCCAGCGATACGGCGCATCATAATCATTGGCGTGGCTTCGGCATCCAAGCTGTCCATCTGATGCTGGTTAAAGTAGCCAATATGCAGCGTGTCCGAAACTTTATAACTGCCGGTTAACGGCTCAAGCTCACCGACCAAAGCTTTAATCAAGGTCGATTTACCCGCGCCATTCATACCGAGTAGGCCAATACGCGTGTCTGGTGTAATCTGTAAGCTGGCGTCTCTTAAAATCGGCGTCTCACTATAACCAATATCTGCTGATTTTAATGAAATCAGCGGCGAGCTCATGTGACTCGGCTCATAAAACTGGAAAGTAAAGGGGTTATCGGCCATCACAGGCGACAAATCAGCCATACGCTCAAGCTGCTTAATGCGGCTCTGTGCTTGCTTTGCCTTAGATGCTTTGGCTCTAAAACGGCGCACAAAATCTTCTAAATGCGCTTTGGTTTCTTGCTGTTTTTCAAACGCTTGCTGCTGCTGCGCCAGACGCTCACTACGGGTACGCACGAACTGTGAATAGTTACCGGTATATAAAGTCAGACGCTGATTTTCAACATGAAGAATATAACTGATGGTGGCATCTAAGAAGGTTTGGTCATGCGAGATAAGCAGTACCGTGCCATCAAATTTATTAATCCACTCCTCAAGCCATAAGATGGCATCCAAGTCTAAGTGGTTTGTTGGTTCATCGAGCAATAGCAAATCGGCGCGGCTCATCAAGGTCTTAGCCAAGTTAAGACGCATGCGCCACCCCCCAGAGAAGTCATTCACTGGCAGGTCATGCTGATTGGGCTGAAACCCTAAACCGGCCATAATTTGAGCCGCGGTGGTCGGCGTACGATAGCCATCAATTTCATCAAAGCGTTGGTAAAGATGTGCAATTTCATCATCACTTAAGCTATCAGGGGCTAACATCTTCTGATTAAGCTCATACCACTCTTTATCACCACTTAGCACATAGTCGATGGCTGGCTGAGCGCTACCTTCCACTTCCTGCGCCATATGCGCCACTTCCCAACCGCTAGGAATACTGATATTACCGGCATCCACAGTTAACTCATCGGTGGTACGCTCCCCCATATAGGTCAGAATCACCCCAAATAAGGTGGATTTTCCAGTACCATTATTACCGGTTAACCCTACTTTTTGGCCGGGGTGTATTTGGAAGGTGGCGTCTGAAAATAGTATTCTGCCATCACGGCGGACACTGACTTTGTTAAATTCAATCATGGATATTCATTCACTTTTTGGTTAATGCTAAGCGGGATAGGCAGCTTATTGGTTTGGGACGATGCTCTACAAAATTTGCAACAAAAAAGACACAGTTAATCTGCTAAGAGACATTGAAAATCAAGCATTATGCCTCATTATGTTATACTGAATGACTAATTATTTAAATAATCGTAAAATCAGTACCAACCCTGGCCACTTAATGTCTGTAATAAAGGGTAATCTGTCCGTAAAGCACGCCCATTGTAAGAAATTTACCGTCATCTTTATAGTAAGTTATCTTTAACAAACCGTGTCCCTAAAAACAGCCTCTTTATTATCGAACACAGGACTAGGCCAACTTTTGATTTTACGTTAAGTGAAGTTTTACACTTTACGAGGATATTATGAATACCATTACCATAACTGACAGTGCGGCGAATAAAGTTCGCAAATTACGTGAAGAAGAAGGTGATAAAAACCTTATGCTACGAGTGTATGTCACTGGTGGCGGCTGTTCGGGGTTTTCATATGGTTTTAATTTCGCTGAGGAAGAAGGCGAAGACGATGCCAGCTTTGAAAACGACGATGTGACCTTATTGGTAGACTCGCTAAGCTATCAATATCTACAAGGCTCGACGGTAGACTACACTGAAGGGTTAGAAGGCGCTCGCTTTATTGTCACCAACCCTAATGCGACGACCACTTGTGGCTGTGGCTCTTCATTCTCTATTTAATTAAGCCCGATTGGCTTTGGGTCAAAATTGATTCTAAGCCATAATGCACGACAAGTCTGATTATGACCGCTACAAGCTCTCGTTTGGTATTGTAGCGGTTATTTTTTTATTATTTTTTTGATACCTTGTTTTTGATAACTTGCCCAAACCTAGTTTATCTAGGTTTAGGTGAGTATTAACCTAGCTTTTGGCTGTCATTTGTAAACTTACATGATTTTTTAATAGGTTTAAGCTACACTAAATCGATATATAAGTGGCTCATTTGGGCCTATAAAAACTACATTACCCTACCTTAGCGCTATTAATTGCTCTAAATTAGTAAGCCGTGGGGTGCCTATTTGATTTTGAGATATAGTATGACTGAAGTAACCGACACCTCAATAAACCTAAACCAGCCTTCGATTATCCCCTCATGGCTTTCAAGCAAACATTTAGCAGGTATGTTGCGTGGTATTGAAAAAGAAGGATTAAGAATGCAGTCGGATGGCTTCCTAGCCCAGACCCCGCATCCTGAATCACTAGGCTCAAAGTTAACCCACCCTTATATCACTACTGACTACTCTGAAAGCCTATTAGAGCTAATCACCTCTCCCAAATCTACCGTGGCCGAAACCTTAAATATGCTGCGTGAGTTGCACGTTTTGGTTTATCAATCGCTTGAAGAAGGCGAGCTGATGTGGCCACTGTCTATGCCTTGTATGCTGTCTTCAGATGACAACGACATTCCTTTGGCGGAATATGGCAGCTCTAATGTGGGCCGTCTAAAGACCCTTTATCGTAGTGGCCTAGGCATTCGCTATGGTCGCCGTATGCAAACTATTGCTGGCTTGCATTATAACCTGTCTTTTGGCGATGATTTATTCAGCGCTTGGCGAGACAGTCTGCCGACAGAAGAGCAGGCAGGTTCACTCACTGAATTTAAGAATATCAAGTACTTAGCTCTCATTCGTAACTTTAAGCGCATGAGCAGCTTGGTGCTGTATTTAACGGGTGCCAGTCCTTCAGTATGCCCGTGCTTCCTTACCGGACGTGAGCATGACTTAACGCCGATGAATAAGACCACTTACTATAAGCCAAAAGCGACCAGCCTGCGCATGAGTAAGCTTGGCTATACCAATAGCGTGCAAGATCAGCTTGATATTCGTTATAACAACCTGCCGGAATACGTGGCCGGACTACGTAAAGCGATTAACACCCCCTTCTCAGGCTTTAGTGAACTAGGGCTAGATGATGAGCAAGGCAATCCTATTCAGATTAACGATCATATCTTGCAAATCGAGAATGAGTACTACAGCCCTATTCGTCCGAAGCAAATTGCAGAGTCAGAAGAGACACCAAGCCATGCGCTAGAGTCGCGTGGTATCGCTTATGTTGAATTTAGATCGGTTGACTTAGACCCTTATAGCGACATTGGTATCCGAGTATCTACCGCCTGCTTCTTAGAAGTATTGGCACTGTACTGCTTACTAACCGACTCGCCTGACCTACTGCCTGAAGAAGATGACCTATTGGCAGAAAATGTCGAAAGAGTGGTCAATAATGGCCGTGAGCCAGGCCTAACCATCAAAACTTGTGACGGCGAAGTGGCGCTGTCTGAGTGGATGAGAAAGCACTTAGAAGCCATGTTGCCTCTAGCCACCTTGTTAGACACTGAATACGGCAGTAATAATTACCGCGTTGCCGTGACGTTAATGCTAGGTAAAGCCGTCTATCCCGATGCAACTTTATCCGCACAAGTGTTGGCAGATACTGAGAAGCTAGGCAGTACTTGGAGTCTGGGTCATGCTTTAGCCTTGCAGCATCGTGAGTCTATTATGCGTAGCTCTTTAAGCCCAAATACCCAAGCCAAATATGAAGTACTGGCGGAGAAATCTTGGATACAACAACGTGAGCTTGAGGAAAATGAAACTCAAGACTTCTATGATTATATCCAGCAATACCGCTAATGACCTGTTCTTATAGCTAGCTCTTATAATTAGTCTAGCTGGCTCTTAGAATTAAGCCCTTAAAGTTAGCTTTTAGAATGAGTTTTTAAAACTATTACAACGGAAAATAATAGCAAAAGTAGGCTAAGCTAAGCCTCTTGTAAAAAAATATAGATTATTTGGTTTAATCCGCTGTCTTTTTTATCAGCTATTTGTAGAAAACCCTAGGGCAGCTGAGTCGATATAATGGCTTGGCTGTCTTGAGAATTTGGACATTTTTTACTATCAACCGTTGCCAAGGAACACTCTGCATGCCACGCTTGCTAACTTACCGTGCCCTTAATTTTATTTTGGTTTTAATTGCTGTTATAGCTATGGCTTTTGCCATTTTCTTTTTACAAAACTACAAGGGCTTTGAGCCTTGCCCGCTGTGTATCTTTCAGCGGATTGGACTGATGGTAATGGGGGGCTTTTCGCTCATTGCCGCCATTGGTAACCCAAAAAGCAAGGCCATACAGCTGTTACTATGGCTAGGTTCAATGGCGGGTATAGGCTGGTCGACTGCGGTTGCCGCTCGCCACGTCTGGATACAGCATCTACCCCCAGATCAGGTGCCTTCTTGTGGCCCAGGTTTAGACTACTGGCTAGACGCTTTACCTATGAGACAGGTCATTAACCAAGTACTCGCCGGCTCAGGAGAATGTGCTGAAATCAGTTGGCGCTTCTTAGGGCTGTCTATCCCAGAACAAGCCCTTATCTTGTTTAGTGCTTTGGTTTTGGTTAATCTACTGGTTTTATGGCGCATTTTAAAGAATAAAACGGCTTAACTTTAACTACCTAAGTACAGCACTCGTTAAATACAGCACTCGTCAACGTCAAGCACAGCACTTGTCGAGCAGCGGTGATATCACGCCCATTGCTATAAAGCTGACTTTCCCACTTTCATTTATTTAGATAAAAACAAGAGGTTCCATGCACGTTCATATTTTAGGTATCTGTGGCACATTTATGGGCTCACTGGCATTATTGGCTCGTGACCTGGGTCATACAGTAACTGGATCAGATGCAAACATTTATCCCCCTATGTCCACTCAACTTGAACGTGCTGGGGTGACTATTCAAGAAGGCTATCACGCCAGCCATCTACAGCCTGCCCCTGACTTAGTTATCGTGGGTAATGCGATGAAGCGAGGTATTGAGGCTGTTGAGTATATGCTGGATGAAGGCATTCCTTATACTTCAGGCCCACAGTTTTTATCAGAGCAGGTGTTACAGCACCGTCATGTATTAGCAGTTGCAGGCACTCATGGTAAGACCACCACCACGACTATGTTGGCTTGGGTGCTACATTACTGTGGGATTGATGCCGGCTTCTTAATCGGCGGCGTACCTTTGGTAGACAGTGAAGATGAAAATCTAACCAAAGCCTTTGCCCACAGTAGCTACTTGGGTGCAGATAACAATGCTGAAGGCGAACGAGGTTACTTCGTCATTGAGGCGGATGAGTATGACTCAGCTTTCTTCGATAAGCGCTCAAAGTTTGTGCATTATCGCCCTCGTACCGCCATTTTAAATAACCTTGAGTTTGATCATGCCGATATCTTCAAAGACTTAGATGCCATTCAAACTCAGTTCCATCACATGATTCGCATGATTCCAAGTAGTGGCCAAATCATTATGCCGGGCCACACCCCAAGCCTTGAAGCCACTATTGATAAAGGCTGCTGGACTCCAATCTGGCGTACTGAAATTACAGATGCCACAACCGCTGACAAAGCCACGAACTGTGCTTGGCAAGCCGAACTGATTGCCGAAGATGGCAGTGAGTTTAAAGTGCATTATCAGGATGCTGAGAACGATGAACAGTTCAGCGGCACAGTACATTGGGGCATGAGCGGTCGTCATAACGTAGAAAACGCTATGGTCGCCGTGGCTGCCGCCTTCGATATCGGCATTAGTGTCGAAAAAGCCTGCGAAGCTTTGTCTCAGTTCTCAGGCATTAAACGCCGTATGGAGCTGATTGCAGACTTAGAGCTTTATAGCAATATCAGCACCACTAAAGTTAAAGTATTCGATGACTTTGCCCACCACCCTACAGCGATTACCACCACTTTAGATGGCGCCAAAAAGAAACTTAAAGAAGCCAAAATTTGGGCCATTATCGAGCCTCGTAGTAACACTATGAAGCTGGGGGTTCACAAAGACAGCTTAGCCGCTTCTGCGCAACTGGCTGATGAAGTTATCTGGTATGAGCCTGCCGGCCTAGAGTGGGGATTAACCGAAGTTGTGGGCAATGCCACCAACATCAGCAACAAACAGTACGTAATGAATGACACCCAAAAAATCATTGATCACCTAGTCTCACAGCTAGGCCAAGCCGGCAAAGATGATGCGGTGATTATCATGTCAAACGGTGGATTTGAAGGCATTCATCAACGCTTATTAGAGGCCTTACAAACGGCAGCAAAATAAGCGCTTTGAGCAAAAATAGACCGTTAGAAGCAAAAATAGACCGTTAGAAGTAAAAGACCCCTTACTCTATATAGAGTAAGGGGTCTTTTACTTTATCAGAGCTGCTTATTTGCTCAAGACTAAAGCCCTAAAAGGCAGACACCAACAAAAGCTTATATAAGTTTTACAATCAGTTAACTAAAGAAGGCTAATTCTTTTCAATTAGCTAGCTATTCTCACAGAGCTAGTACATGGTTAACAATTCCGCCTTACCAGTGTTTGCCAATATTGACTACAATCCTAAGTACAATATTAATTCAAGACAAAAAGTCTCTAACAATATAATTTAAGGAAGGTAAGTCATGATTTGGACAATTCTTATTGGACTGGTTGCTGGTCTATTAGCACGAGCTATTAAACCGGGTAATGACGCAATGGGCTGGATTATGACCATTGTTTTAGGTATTGCGGGTGCTTTCGTAGGTGGCTTTATCGCTAGTGCCATTGGCGTAAATAGTGATGGCGGCTTTATCGGTCTGGCCTTCTCAGTAATTGGCGCAATTATCTTACTCTTTATCTATGAGCTAATTATCAGCAAAACCTCTGCGTAAGCTCAATAAAGATAAGATAAGCCTAGTTAAAGGCCAAACTATCTAAAGATATTTAATATATTTGTGGCACTATGCCCAGTTTTACCTTAGCGGACTTAGTGATAAGTCCGCTTTTTTTACCCTGGCTACCTTGATATTTGTCTCTTCACCCCTCATTGACTTAGGTATAATAGCTTAATACCCTAATTTAATTTTAATTTATACATATGTGATTTCCTATGGCCATATTACCTATTTTGAGTTATCCAGACCCTCGTCTACGGACCATTGCTGAACCGGTCAAAACCGTTGATGCCGATATCAAACAGCTTATCGCAGATATGATTGAGACCATGTACGATGCCAAAGGTATTGGACTGGCCGCCACCCAGGTTGACCGTCACATCCAGCTTATCGTCATGGACTTGTCTGAAAACAATGACTCGCCACGTGTCTTTATTAACCCTAAGGTGACGCCTTTGGTGGAAGATAAAAAGCCTTATGAAGAAGGCTGCTTGTCTGTGCCTGATGTCTATGATTCAGTAGATCGCCCCGTTAAAGTAAAAATTGAAGCGTTAGATGGGGAAGGTAATGCCTTTGAAGAAATCGCAGAAGGGTTACTGGCTGTGTGCATTCAGCACGAGATGGACCATTTAAATGGGGTGCTTTTTGTGGATTATCTATCAAGCTTAAAGCAAAGCCGTGCTCGTGATAAAGTGCGTAAGTATCTAAAAGCTCGTGAAAAAAGAGTTGAGTCTACCAAAGCTTAGTTTTTTAAAGTTAAAGCTAAAAAGCCCATCACTGCTAGGTTGATGGGCTTTTTTTATGAGAAGCAAAACGGTTAAGTCACACTCCGCAGCATATAAGCCATCGCAATCCCCAGATAGTTACCCAAAACATAACCCATCACGGCCACCGCTATACCAGGGAATAATAAAGCCTTATTTTTTATGCTACTGGCGATCATAGGAATAAAAGGCACTGACATGATGGCGGCGGCTCCAGTAATCACGAAGGTGTCAGCATCTACTTTAAAAAGTTTACAAAGTAGCCCATGCAGCACTATGGCTAAGGCAAGTGTGGCACTGATATAGCCAAATAACCCCCACTTAAATTCAGCTGTCAGCGATAAATTGGCCATACTACCTGACGCAAAGCAAAAAATAAGAATAAATACCATGCCCAAGGGATAGCTCACTTTAAGTTGTCGAACTTTAGGAATATAAGAAAGTAGCGCTCCCAAAGTAGTCAGCAAAATAATGGTAATAGCCGATTGCATTGGGCTATCAATCAGTCCAGAGATGACAACTGATACGGCAATACATGCAGCTGATAAACCTAAGGCTAAGCCCAATTTTGGCAAGCTCTGTTTACGGGTCAGTCCTGTAAATAAGGCCGCCCCTTCGTGGGTTAGGTGCATAAACTGTTGAGCGTCTTTATTGGCTAGGGACTTATCAGTTTGTCTAAGTGAAGTGTCTTGAAAGTCAGTTAAAAACAAACCGGCAATGGACTTTAATAAAGTCATCGCGAATAACAAATACAGCGCAGAGAGGACAATATCGTAAGTGACCATGTCGATAAATAAGCTGTCGTTGGCATTAATCGCCGCTTTAACTGCCCCGATATTTTGGCCGCCCCCGGTATAAGCTCCAACCATCATACCAGCCGCTTGCCAAATTAAAGACACCTCATCGCGGAACCAAAAAGATGTGATTGCCGTTGCCACACACATTCCCAAGCAGGCCAGCAGCATACCTTTTAGCGCACTTCCAGCCAGCTTTAATGAGGCGGGAATATTGATTGAGAAGAGTAATAAAGGAATGGCTAAGGCTATCGCAACCTCTGAGATTTGAGTCTTCACCGACATAAGCTGAGTAGCTAGCAGGGCATCGGCGGGCTGATACAGATAAGAGAACAGCAGACCACTGGCAAACGCCAAGATCACCACCCCTATCTTATCTAGCCAAGCTATTTTTTGGGCCAAAACAATCAGCAGCACAGGGGCTGCCAATAAAAACAGGCCAAACACAGCACTCATCGAAAGCCCTTTTTTTGATGACTCATTACAAACTCTTTATCGTCAGGCCGGCATCCTTGCGACCTGAACTGAAGCGATGACTTAAAACTGGCTTTTTTAACCCAGCTTATTTTAGGCCAAGCACATCTTGCATGTCATAGCGCCCCGCCTCTTGGCTAACAATCCAAGTCGAAGCACGTACTGCGCCAGCGGCGAACGTCATACGCTCACGGGCATGGTGCTTAATTTCTACCATTTCACCATCAGCAATTAACATCACACTGTGATCACCAATAATTTCACCCCCACGGATAGCGTGAATACCAATAGAACCTGGCTTACGTTCTCCGGTATGTCCTTCACGGCCATAAATAGCCACCTCTTTTAGGTTCTGACCACGGGCTTCAGCGGCAGCATTGGCCATCATAAAGGCCGTCCCTGAAGGCGCATCAACTTTATGCTTATGATGTGACTCGATGACCTCGATATCGGCAGTATCGCCAAAGGCTTTGGCAGCCATTTCAATCAACTTTAAGGACACGTTCACCCCAGTTGAGTAGTTGCCTGCATAAACCACTGGGATTTGCTCACACGCCTCATCTAAAGCTTGCTGCTGGGCTTCACTTAACCCTGTGGTACCAATGACCATAGCTACTTTGTGCTCAGCACACAGCTGCACGTTTTTCTCAGTAGAATCTGGCAAGCTAAAATCAATCAACACATCAATCTTGCCAAGTTCAGCTTCAAGATTATCGCTCAAGGCCACACCATTTTTATCTAGACCCACCAGCTCTCCGGCATCTACGCCTACTAGACTTGAGCCACTACGCTCAATGGCCGCAGCCAACTGAGTCTTCGGGTTTTGGGCAACCGCTTCAATTAACATACGTCCCATACGTCCACCGGCGCCGATAATACCTACTTTGATAGGCGCTGAGCTTAAATCTGTCATTTTTTATTTTCCTTAGTCGATGCTATTTATGATAACCAAATTAATGAGATGAATAATAATAGCATGATTGCAGAGTGCGCTGAATTTGTTAACCCTCAAATCCACTACATGGCAACAATATTTCATTTATCGCACAAAAAAAGCCTCCCGACTCTTTAGGAATCGGAAGGCTTGCTATCCCTCTAACTTAACTTTAGACAGTGGGCAATTTGCCCCCAATATCCGTCTGAATATTAGTCAAATAAAAAATTAGTCAAATAAATCGCCTAGTTTTTCAAAGAAAGACTTTTTCTTTGGCGACTGATGATGCTTGCTGTCCCCATCTAGCGTATCTTGGAACTGACGCAGCAAATCTTTTTGTTCGCGGGTTAAGTTCACCGGGGTTTCTACCATAATACGGCAGATTAAATCCCCTTTCATGGTGGTGCGCACTGGGGTCACGCCCTTGCCGCGGACACGTAGCAGCTTGCCACTTTGGGTACCTTCAGCCACTTTGATTTTGACTTTGCCATCAAGCGTTGGGATTTCCACCTCTTTACCCAAGGCCGCGTCAGTGATACTAACTGGCACGTCCATATACAGATCGGCGCCTTGACGCTTAAATACTGGGTGCTCTTTAACGCGAACTTCAACGTATAGGTCACCATTTTCAACGCCAGCACCGCCTGCTTCACCTTCACCAGCCAGACGTACTCTGTCACCGTCATCCACCCCAGCTGGGATAGAAACTTCTAGGGTACGTGACTTGTCTTTTACACCGCTACCATGACAGTCATTACAAGGGTTCTTAATTTCTTGACCTGTACCGCCACAGTTTGGACAGGTTTGCTGTACGGCAAAGAAGCCTTGCTGCATACGAACTTGGCCATGACCACCACAGGTGCTACAAGTCTGAATATCAGAAGAGTTTTTGGCGCCTTTACCATCACAAGTTTCACAAGGAGCAGGAGCGGTAAAGCTGATCTCTTTTTTACAGCCACGCACCGCTTCTTCTAAGGTTAGCTCAATGACGTAACGTAAGTCTGAGCCACGACGTTGACGACCGCCGCCACGAGATTGACCAAAGATGTCACCGAAGTTGCCGAAGATATCACCGAAGATGTCTTGGAAGTTGCCTGCACCAGCGCCGCCGAAGCCACCGCCGCCCATACCGTTTTCAAACGCTGCATGTCCCATACGGTCGTAAGCAGCACGTTTGTCTTTATCATTTAACACTTCATAAGCCATTGAGGCTTCTTTAAACTTCTCTTCAGCATCTGGATCATCAGAGTTACGGTCAGGGTGGTACTTCATGGCCAGCTTGCGGTAGGCCCTTTTAATCTCACGCTCATCTGCGTTTCTATCAACGCCTAAAACTTCGTAAAAATCTCGCTTACTCATGGAGGCTCCTATCAATATGCCAATTAGGTTTCACGTGAAACATAGCCCTTCACGGCTACAATCGGCATTAAATTCGTTATAACCCACAAAGGATTTAAATAAATCAAAAAATTAAATAATACTTTGCCTGTTTAATGGTGACAGACACCTCAATTATCAAGCGGTTATGATAAAATCACTGCATTATCCTTATAATTTGGCACAGTTGGCGGCTTCAATTTATGAAATCATTAAAATTCTTATTGGTTACTTTGCTTATTGTGGTGGTGGCGATGTTCGCAGGCTCACCCTACTACACCGCTTATCAACTAAAAAAAGCTTATGATGCCAATGACGGTGCCACCTTAGTCAGCTATATCAACTTCGATCAGGTACAGCCCAACATTCATAATCAATTAACTACCCAATTTGACCACACCTTACAGCAATATCCATTGGTAGCGCAATTGGGCGGCGATGCCTTGACTCAAGCTGCTGACGACTTTATTACCCTATCAGTGAACAAAGCAGTTACTGCTGACAACATCAGCAACCTTATCGACACTCAAGGTCAAGCCAATCAAGCCACCAAAGAGCTGGCTGCGGCTTGGGCCATTGCCAGTAATAAAGTGAACCTAACCAACCTAATACAAGACATTCTTATCCAGCGCGGAGACATCCAAGCGGTTATCCAAAATCAGATGCAGCAGGTGATGAATCAGCAGTCTGGTGAGCTACAAAGTCATGTTGAAAGCGGAGAAGATAGTGCCAAACCTAAGCTGTCTTATTGTGGTCTAAACTGCTTCACTCTCTCAGGTCAAGTAAAGGGCTATCCGCTGACGTTAGAGATGCAGCGTGAAGGGCTGTTTGGCTGGAAGGTGGTTAATGTGGTATTGCCATAAAAAAAAGCCATAAAAAAATCTCACCTAAGGTGAGATTTTTTTTAGAAATTATTGTATCGCCAAGAGCTACTTCACCCCTAAAAATGGTAAAAAGCGAGGGTCTTGGTAAGGCGCATTAAACTGTACCCCATCTTCACGATAAATGGCTGGCGTAGCAAACACAGCAAGGCCGGCCGCTTTCATATGATTGTCTTTCATGTGATTCACCGTAGTATTGGCACAAGTCTTGGCCACTGTCTCCCCTGCCATGGCTTTATCTAAAGCTTGGCGACGTGCCTCATTATCGGTTTCACACCAAATTTGACGCATCTGCTCTGGAGACTCTTCATAATAAGGATAACCGATGACTTTAACCGTGACCCCTTTGGCGTTTAGATTGGCCATATCCTTGTGCATTATTCGGCAATACGGACAGTTAATATCAGTAGCAACATAAATAACTGCTTGCTCCTTGCTGGTGGCCGGATAAATAATCAGGTTGTCCTCATCCAACTCAGACAATACATGCAAATTTTTCTTTTGTTCAAAGTCAGCATCTAAGCCAGCAAACTGACCATTTTTGATGACTGAAATCTCCCCATTGGTGAACACACTGGCGTCGGTATTGGTAATAAAAGGCTGACCGTTAAAGGTCGTACCCCAAAGAACCCCAGGCACTGCGGTATGGTATAGCGCTACTTCAGGAGTAATATTCTTAAGTAAGCTGGTGTTGGCCAATATCGAAGCTCGCAACTCTTTGCTAATGGGCATGCCACTTAAGGTTTGGCTCGGAGCTTCTTTTGGCGGGGTAGATTTTTTGGGACTGGGGTTGGTATTTAACTCACCTTGCAAGATGTAATGACCATCTGCGGTAATGTGTAGTGGCGGCTGTGGCTCTGCTCCAGGAGTTTGTGTCAGCGTAACCTGATACATAGAAGGCAACTTTGAGGGAGTGATTGAAGCAATAGGAGCGGTCATGCCTGCCCCATTAAGCAGCTGTTTGATAGTCTGCTTTTGCTGTTCGCTAGGGGCTTTTAGCTGTGAGCTGCCGTTTGCGGCTATCTTGTCGTAGGCGTTATTAAACACTTCAAGATCGGCTTGAGCGGACGACATTACGGCAAAAGGGGAAAGCGTAATAGACCCCAGTAACGATAGTGCCAGAAACTTATTCCTTGTTACACCCGGTTTGTTTGAGAAGTGTGGCATGAAAGCTCCAGTGTAGATATGAATTAACTATAGAAATTTATATAATAATAATATCTTATCTATCTTACTAAGATGACTCTATTCGTTACTTTTTGTTAGACAAAGCGATTAGCTAAAGCTTTAGAAAAAAAAACGGGCACTCTAAGTGCCCGTCTTTATTCATTCGTTTTAGATACTAATATTTTTTAGACACTAATATCAGCCTCTACGGCATATATTTGCTTTAAAAGCTGGTCACTTCTTCTTCCGTCAAGAAGCGGCTTTCACCCTTCTCTAAGCCTTCTAAAGTAATCCCACCGATACTGGCACGATGCAGTTCAGTGACTTTATTACCAAAGTAACCCATCATACGTTTTACTTGATGGTATTTACCTTCGGTCAAAATCAAACGCGCATGAGTTTCATCGATAAACTCTAAAGTTGCGGGTTTAGTCGGCTCATAATCCCCGTCTAATAAGATACCTTGAGCCACTTTTTTGACCGCATGAGCCTGCTCTTCTTCATCCATTGGATCGGCTAAGGTCAGCTCATATACTTTTTCGTGTAGGTGACGCGGACTGGTGACACGGTGTAGCCAACTGCCATCATCACTCAATAGTAGAGCACCTGTGGTATCAACGTCTAAGCGGCCAGCGATTCGCAAGTTACCTAATTCAGGTATGGCGATAAGCTCGGTCACTATCGGATACTCTTTTGGCTTTAACGTACACTCAAAGCCTTCGGGCTTATACAGCAGTAAATAACGACTGCCAGTGGCAACAGATAATGGCTCACCTGCCCACATCACTTCGTCATTGAGCACATCAACGTGCACACTACCATCTTTTACCACTTCATCATTGACCGTAATTTCACTGGCGTGCAGCACTTTTTTGGCTTCTTTACGCGACAGCTCGGTGGCCTTACTGATAAATTTGTCTAAACGCATTTATGGTATCCTTGGTTCTATAACTGATATAGTTCTGTTAGACGCAGTCTAAACCTAAGCGACTATTTATCGGGTTATAAATATCTTTATTTATGTAAATTGTATGGTGCCCAGTTTACCACACCCACTGTCTGTACAATGGATGACTTTTTTTAAACCCGTACTTTTTTATTCCAGTACCCTTTAATAAAAACATAACTTATATGACTTATCAAACTTTAGCAGCCCCTGTCACGGCCCGACTCGAAATCAAAAAGTCAGAATTCATCACTTACGCTTATCCTGTGCACAGTCGGGACAAAGCGATGTTTCACGTGGAACAACTGCGTGAAAAATACCCGGATGCCCGTCACCACTGCTGGGCCTATATCATTGGTGACCCTAACAACACCACCAGTGCGGGCTTTGATGATGATGGAGAGCCCAATGGTACTGCGGGCCGACCCATCTTAAATGTTCTGCAGCACAAGAGTATTGGTAATGTCATTGTCATTGTGGTGCGTTATTTTGGCGGAATTAAGCTGGGTGCAGGTGGGTTAACCCGTGCCTATGCCGGCTCAGCTCAAGCGGCCGTTGATGAAATGGTGCTGACCCCTTATGTGCCTATGACTCAGGTGCAAATTGAGGCGGACTTCGCCAATGAATCTCAAGTTCGTTATGTGGTTGAGGACATGGGCGGCGAAATTGGAGATGTCGATTACAGTAAGGCGGTCACTTTAAATGTGACTCTACCAGAAGCAGATATTGAAACTTTAAAAGAACGCTTAGGTATGGATGGCCGAGTGCTAGATAATGAGGATACAGAGGATTAAAACACGCTAACCACCAATGCCCTCTGAATAACAACACTACTTCGACCGCTAAACAGCACTGGCTATCAACCCGACAAAGCTTTATATTATCTTAAGTGAATTTTGACTTCCTCCCCTCGCTAAACCGAGGGGATTCCTACAGCTAGACGGTCAAGCCCGACCGCAAGGATATTCTTAGCAGCATTGATATCTCTATCATGCCATGTGCCACACTCAGCACACCTCCATCCTCTTATTCGCAAACCTGCTCTACCTTTTGGACTACTGTCACTTATTTTAAGGCAGCACGAGCAGGTCTGGGTAGTGTAACTCTCATTTACGATCTCAAGCTGACAACCTGCATGCTTGCATTTATATTCCAGTTGTCGTTTGAGTTCAAACCAACCTGCATCGTATGT
>NZ_FUGD01000132.1 GCF_900162815.1 Psychrobacter pasteurii
TGGTCTGTGAGTTTATGATTTCTAGGGGTCGTTTTCGGCATATGATTCTATTATGTTGTTGAGTTGGTTGTATTGTACCTTATTTTGTGGAATTGATATAAGGTTATTCCACCTTAGTGGTTTAATAGAGCAAAGATAAGGCCATAAAAAGACAAAAAGCCCTGTCTATCGACAGGGCCTTTTGGTTAAAAATCGAACCATTTGCAGTACAGTTATTTATTTACCTAGTTATTTATTTACCGGGCTGCTGGGTTGGTAGCTGCTATGAGAAGGTTTAGCAAAGGTGAGCTTCACCACCTGCCAAGCCACACAGACAGCACCAATGATAAATACCACGTCACCAAAGGTGCGAATCCATCTTAGCATTACTAGGAAGTCTTGCTGTAAGAAGCCTTCACTGCGCGCATACCATAGACCTTCAGTGATTGAGGCATGAGCTTGGAAGATACCGATTGGCAATAAGCTTGTGGCAATCATTAATACCAAGCCTAGGTTTAGCATCCAGAATCCTGTTTTCATCAGCTTATCGCTGAACACATAATCGGGGCGGATATAGCGCATCACCAGTAACACAAAGCCTAGTGCTAAGAAGCCATACACCCCAAATAGTGCTGCGTGTGAGTGAACCGCTGTGGTATTTAACCCTTGTAAGTAGAACAAAGAGACAGGAGGGTTAATCATAAACCCAAAGACACCGGCTCCTAACATGTTCCAAAAAGCCACGGCAACAAAGCACATGATTGGCCATTTAAGTTTATGCATCCAAGCAGATTTGTGCTGCATAGACCAGTGATCATAGCCCTCGTAGCCTAGCACAATTAAAGGAACCACTTCTAAAGCACTAAAGGAGGCGCCAATGGCCATAACGGGCGTGGTGGTACCTGAGAAATATAAATGGTGGAAAGTGCCCGGTACACCGCCCAATAAGAATAAAGCGGCTGAAGCGATAGAAGAGGCGGTAGCAATCTTTTTGTTCACTAAGCCTAAGTTGTAGAAAATAAAGGCCAAGGAAACCGTAGCGAATACTTCAAAGAAGCCTTCAACCCATAGGTGAACCACCCACCAGCGCCAGTATTCCATGATGGTTAGATGCGTACGCTCGCCGTAGAATAAACCCGAACCATAGAATAAGCCCACACAGACCACGGAGGCGAAGAAGATAGCCAGAAGGTTGTTATCGCCTTTGTTTTTAAAGGCAGGCATAATGCCGCGCGACATCAATACTAACCAGATTAAAATACCGACCCATTTTAGGATCTGCCAGAAGCGGCCTAAGTCGATGAATTCATAACCTTGGTGACCAAACCAGAAGTTGTATTTGGCTGGCATGATTTCAGCGATTGAGAAGTATTGGCTAGCAAAAGAGCCCACACAAACAATGATTAAAGCTACCCACAGGATATCAACGCCCAGTTTTTGGAACTTGGGGTCTTTACCGCCGTTGATAATTGGGGTTAAGAATAAACCGGCCATTAAGAAGGCTGTGGCAATCCAGAATAACGCAGATTGAATGTGCCAAGTACGCACTAAAGAGTAGGGGAAGTAGTCTGCTACGGGGATACCATAGAAGTTTTGACCCTCAACTGTATAGTGAGCCACGAAGCCACCGATAAACACTTGGAAAACAAATAAAGCAACCACCAAGAAGCCATATTTTGCTAAAGCTTTTTGGGAAGGCGTTAAGGCGATTTTGGTTAGAGGGTCTGATTCAGGAGTAACCAGTTTAGGCTCGATATCATCTTCTTTACGTAAGAACGCCCAACCCCAGATTAATAAACCCACACCAGCGATTAAGAACACCACACTAGCAACCGACCACATGACGTTTTCAGTGGTGGGTACGTTGTCAATAATCGGTTCATGCGGCCAGTTATTGGTATAAGTCGCTTCAGTGCCTGGGCGCTGTGCTGAAGCAACCCAAGTGGTCCAGAAGAAGAAATTGGTTAACCGCTGTTTGGCCACATCATCACTGATGGTGTTATTTTTCATCGCGAAGTTTTCACGCGATTTTTGTAGTGCCGGATCATCTCCGTATAGACCAATATAGTAAGGCGCAACCTCATTAATTGCTTCAATACGGGTCTGTGACAACACAACAGTATTGGTGTCATCAACGCTACTGCCGCGATATTCTTTTTTGACCTGTGCATCTAGTACTGCTTTTTGATCGTCCGTGGTGGCGTCATAATCAACCCCGTATAGCTCGTTGGACTTGATATCTAGCCAAGCTACTAACTCTCTATGTAGCCAGTCTGCGGTCCAGTCTGGTGCTTGATAAGCCCCATGGCCTAGTACCGAGCCCAATTGTTGTCCCCCGGTACGTTGCCAAGCAGATTGGCCGTCTAAAATGTCGTCTTTGGTCATAATAACCTGACCATTACGGTCTACAAACTGGTCAGGAATAGGGGGCGCTGTGCGATAAATTTCAACTCCGCCCCAGCCTAAGAAAGAGAAGGTGACAATTAGGATGGCGATCAAACCCCACCAGTACTTTTTGTACTCACCCATAGCATACTCCTAAAGAAATTTTAAACATATATATAAAATGAATGTTTAAGGTTAAAGTTGGGTCTCAATAGCCCTTAATACTCAATAGCCTTAGCCTTTAATACTTAAGTATTTCAAAATCGGTCAATAATTTCCCCTATATCATGAAAAATAATATCCTCAAAAATAGAGAGTAGGGTAAGTCATTAAGCCTTCGCTAACGATTTTGGGGGATTATAACATTCATTTTAAACGAATGTTAATAGTTGTTTTTTTAACTTAATCGTCTAAAGTGTCATAAACCTTTTAGAATCAAGGTTTACAGCAGAAAAATAATTTTTGTACTTTGCTTAATTATTGTTATTAGGTAAGCGGTAAGTAAAAAATCACACCTTAAAAATTGATATTGTAATTTTTGTAATTATCCAGTAATATTCGCAATCAATGTAAATGATAACTATTCTTATTATTATTTACATTAAGAAAATAAGAATTTTATAACCTCAAATTTACCCATTGCTAAATCAGCAGAGTGACTATTATGCGAAAAACCACCCTCAATCGTTTATCCCCTTTATGTCTTGCCATTACTTCAGCTCTTGTTGCACAAGCCGCGAGTGCCCAGACAGATTTGCCAACAATGACCATGCAGAAGATGACAGTCACTGCCAGTAACTCGGCAAGAGATAAGGCGCAAAATGAAGCTGTTTATAATGAAGACTATACGCCTGCCCAACAAGCCTCTCATTTAAGTGACTTTTTGGAAGTTGTGCCGGGGGTAACTGTAGGTGGCACCTCTTCCGTAAACCAGCGTATTCGCGTGCGTGGTCTGGATGACACCAACCTAAAAGTGAGTATTGATGGGGCCCGTCAAGAAGGGGCTTTGTTTTATCACATGGGTGATGTGACCATTGACCCAGATTTATTAAAGCAAACTGAAGTGGCTGTCGGAAATAACTCAGTCACCTTAGGCAATGATGCTTTAGGCGGTGCGGTAGCGTTTGAAACGGTGGATGCTGCTGATTTATTAAAACCTGGTCAAACCATGGGTGCCAAGCTACATACCGGTTATGCCAGTAATAATGATGAGCTGTTAACCTCAGCAACGGTATTTGCCGCGCCAACAGAGAATGTGGACTTACTGGCTTATTATGGTAAGCGTGATATTGACTCTGGTGAAGATGGTGAGGGGCGTGAGCTGTTTGAAGACAGTAAGGCGGAGAACATCTTATTAAAAGCGGGCGCAAGCTTTGCAGATGACCACCGTATTGGAGCTAGCTTTAGCCGTACTGAGAAAAAAGGGGTTTTCCCATTTCGCCCAGATTTTCCTTCAAGACCTGAAGACCCTATCCCGCAGCAAGTTAAGCGCGATACCTATAATGTAGATTATGGCTTTAATCCCGCCAGCCCCTTGATTGATGTTTCTGCAAACGTGTATCAAAGCAAGACCCAAATTTTACGCGATTCAGATGATAAAGCTGGCTATGAGTGGGAAGCAAAAGTACAAACCACCGGTGCTAAAGTTGAAAATACCAGTGAGATTGACAGTAGTTTTGGCAATCATAAGCTTATCGCTGGTGTAGAACATTATAAAAAAGAAGGAAGCTACGATGGACTGGATCGCGAAACTCCAGTATCAGGAGATGACAGTGCAAAGACAACTTCAGTTTATTTAGAAGACCAATGGCAGATTGATAAACTGACATTAACACCTGGAGTGCGATACGACCGTTATGAATCACCAGAATTCATTTCAGGTGGCAAAACCTATGATAATGTTGTCGGTGCCTTAGCTGCCAGTTATGAGATTGCCCCGCGCACTCAGATTTTTGCCAGCTACACTGAGCTGTTTAATGGTCCTGACTTAGGGCAAGCGATATTTAATAGAGATGGTAAAGGCATTTACGTTAATAAAGACTTGAAGCCAGAGGAAGGTTATAACTCTGAAGTAGGTATTTCTACCACGCTACGTGACTTGACCACAGCCAACGATGCTTTGCAGTTAAGTGCCAAATACTTTAAGTCAAATATTGAGAACTATCAGCAGTTTATCAGAACAGGAGATAGTGCTGGTCGCTATGGTCTAAACTGCACCACTGGAGCACGGGGTTCGGCAGGGAATTTGCAAGATTGCCAAGGTATGATCAACAGCGATGAGGATTATGAAATCAAAGGCGTAGAGCTGGCCGCCAACTATACCACCAATAACTTTGGTATGGGTCTAAGCTACTCACGCGCTCGTAGTGAAGGGGATAAAACAGGCAACAGCATTCCTTCAGTCAGTGGTGGCAGTGCAGACTCAGGCGATCGTTATATGGTCAACTTAAACTATGACCCAAGCAGTGAAGTGGGGCTAGGCTGGCGCAGTACGTATGTGGCCTCAATCACAGATAATAGCGGCGTTAGTAAGCCAAGTTATGATGTGCATGATGTTTATATGAGTTACGCACCTCGTCAGTTCCAAGATATAAAAGCAACCCTTGGCGTTTACAATATCTTTGATGAGACCTATGCCAGTCACTCTTCTCGTATAAGTGCAGACCAGGTTGCAACTGACTTTGAGCCAGGCCGTAATATCAAAGCCTCTGTCACTTATCAGTTCTAATTCAGCCAGTTTTAATCGAGCCACTAGACGTTAAAATAAAGATCCCGCTACCTTTAAGGTAGCGGGATCTTTACTGCATATAAGCTACTGTCTATAAACTATTAACTACAAGCTATTAGAAGTTTTTATTAAAGTCTTACAGCTTGGCGCCGTCTTTTGAGAATACCTGACCGGTTACGGTTTTGTATAAAGCACAAACCATAATTACCATACCCAATAAGCCTAGAGCAGGATATAGCACGTTAATTAAGGTGCTAAATGGGAATAAAGAGGCCAATAAAGACAATACCACAAGGCTAATGGTTAACGTACGGAATTGAGTGGGGTTCTTTTGTGAATCATAAAAACGAATCACACAGCCATACAAGTTGGTTACAGCCGTGGTGAATACCGCAACTACCAAGACGATGCTAAATAAGATACCCACCAATGGGCTGATATTGTTGGCGATTTGTAGGAAAGGAATTTGATATTCAATAACGTTGGTCAAGTCAGATAACAAGGCCACAGTGATGAATAACAAACATAAGCCTAAGAAGAAGCCACCCATGACGCCAGCAATTCTAAGGGTCTTTAAGCTCGACTCTTTACCGCCCATAGCCGTCAAAGTTGAAGTAGCCAAGCTCACGTTATACGATACATAGACGACAGCTGAGGTCCACCATAATGGCGTGGCTAAAGTCGGTGTTAGGTTTTGCAGGCTCTCATCGACAGTAGATAATTGATCAAAGTGTGCGCTTAGAGTCACTAAAGAGATGGCAATTACGCTAAAGATAATAATAGGGGAGACGATACCCAGGGCACGAACTGAAGAGGAGAAACCAAAAATAACGGTCGTCAAAGTCATACCGGCAATGATCAATTTACCCGTCATCACTGACAAGCCCCAATACTCATTAATCGCCGCCCCACCGCCTGAGAACATGATACTCACACAGCCAAACATGAAGAATAGCAGGACATAGTCGCCGATAAAGCCTAATTTATTACCACATAAATAGTTGAGTACATCTCGATGGCTACAGGTTTGTAGTCTATTGCCCAGCTCCATAAATACTGAGCCATACCAGATAAACATAATCGTGGTAATAATAGCGCCAATGATACCTACCAAGCCGTAGCCTGCGAAAAACTGTAATACTTCTTGACCACTGGCATAGCCTGCCCCAATAACGGCACCCACATATACCCCAGCATAGCTAATGGCCTTCAAAATCGAGCTACTCATACTTTTTATATCCCTATTAAAATTGGTTGCTGAACAGCAATTTATTAAAATTAACCCTGATGTTCTAGTTAACTGATAACGAATTTTGGGGGGTATATTAACAGTAAGTTATAAGAATACAAGGAAAATTATTAAACCTTGGGTTATAAATAAAGGTAGGAGATTGATATTGAATTTAAAGAAACTTTTAGTTTGAAATTAAAATAGCCACTAAAATTTACTCAAAAAAAGAGGCCTGATTTTTATCAAACCTCTAATTATCAGTGTTTCAATGTTGCTCAAGTTTCAATGATACTTAGTTACTTAAGCTTCAATGTTACTTGATTGGCAACTTGTATCTTGAAACACTTGATGGCTTGGATTAATGGCTTAAATTAAGAATGTTCATTGATCCAGTTTTGCATTAAATCAATTTCAGCTTTTTGTGCATCAATGATTTCTTGAGCCAGCTTTCTCATCTCTTCATTTTTACCATATTTTAACTGTACTTCTGCCATGGCTACAGCACCTTCGTGGTGAGGTAACATACCTTTAGCAAATGCCATGTCAGCATCTTCACTTAAGATACCCTGCATCATGTCATCATGCATTGACTTCATGCTCGCATCATAAGCTTGACGCATCTCATTGGTGTGAGGCTGCTCTTCAGTATCTGGGTTGGCCTCTAACCAGTTTTCCATCTGCTTAATTTCAGCTTCTTGAGCGGCAATAACGTCTTTTGCAAGCTTGCGCATGGTTTCATCTTTACCATATTTCAGCTGAATCTCTGCCATATCTACAGCACCTTCATGGTGTGGCAGCATACCTTTAGCAAAGGCGACATCCGCATCATTGGCTTGCATGCTTTCCATCATATCTTCATGCATGTCATTCATGCTGTCCATATACTCTTTACCAAATTCAGTAGTGGCTGCATGCTCTGCCATATCAGAGTCCATGTCATGCTCATCATGACTCATAGTGGTATCATGCGTCTCCATATTATCTGTGGTCACTTCGGTATCTGCTTCAGTGGTAGTGTCTTCTGCAGCAGGCTGGCAAGCAGTAAAGGCCAAAGCAGACGAACACAAGGCGGCAACCCCTAACAGTTTGGCTTTTGATGCTTTAGGGTTAATAGGGGCAGTACGATTATTTAAATTATGATTATTCATATAAGAACTCCAAAATTGATAGTCTGATAATTATAGCAAGGCTAGAGGCTTACAATGTTTTGAATAGTGAGCCGTCAGTGAACTTTTGCTAGCAATGACAGCTTATTGTTACTATAAGTAGGTATAGTATGAAAGGTAGGCCTAGTATGAGCTCATAAAGGGCAGTCTATTAGTCTTAAGCCGCTGCAATTGAAGATTATCCAGCGTTATAGTTAAAAAATATAGTCAAAAATTATTATCAAAAATAAGGTAACCCTCCCATTAACTAGCAATCACATAAGGTAGAATATGTATCAAGACATCATAGAATTTTGTTTTAATGAAGTTGGCACCCAGAAATTCTTTGAAAAAGATAAGGATTTCGATGAGCTACTGACTCAGCGCTTTGAGTCAACGTTACAGCGAGCTGCCGCAGCAGAGTTATTTGATTGGCGAGAGTGTCCAGAAGGGCGTTTGGCTGAGATTATTGTGCTGGATCAGTTTTCAAGAAATATCTATCGTGATACAGCGAAGGCATTTGCTCAAGATACAATGGCCTTGGTCTTGGCTCAAGAAGCAGTGGCAGCTGGCGTGCTACAAGAATTAGATAGTGTGGCGGCGCGTCAATTGCTTCTAATGCCTTATATGCACAGTGAGTCGAAGCTCATCCATGAGCAAGCAGAACAGTTATTTAAGCAATATACAGATGAGACCGTCTACGGCTTTGAGATTAGACATAAAGTGATTATTGATCGCTTTGGCCGTTATCCTCATCGTAATGAGATTTTGGGTCGTCAGTCTACCGCAGAGGAGATAGAGTTTCTAACCCAGCCAGGATCTTCGTTTTAATCCTAAGCTTTTTTGCTTAAATAAATAATGCTATTTGGCAGGCATCAGCTCACCGGTGATAACAATAGGAATGGTCGTGCCAAAGATACCTGGAAAGGCTGTCACCCCAAAGTCATGACGATTAACCAGTGCTGTGGCTTTGAATTTTAAGGCACTTGGCTCAGTTTTTGACTGGGTATAAACGTCAGTCAGAGTCACTTTCACCGTCATGGGCTTGCTTTGACCTAAGGCATTAAACTTGCCAGTGACATGACCTTCTCTTGGGTTTTTTAACTTGGCACCTGAAGAGGTAAATTTAATGGTGGGGTACTGCTTAGTATTTAATAGCTCTTTGCGACGAATAAAATAGTCGCGCGGCTTTAGGTTAGTATCCACGCTATCTGTATAAACCGTAAAACGCACAGTCGTGTTTTGTAGTTTATTTTCATCATAATTAATGGTGCCGTCAACCTTGTTAAATGAGCCTTTAATCATAGACTTCTTTAGATAAGACACCTCAAAGTTTACGTTGGTTTTTTGAGGGTTAATTTGCCACTTTTGCGGGGTTGCAGCGGTCGCGACAAGCGGTGATAACAGTAACAAAGCACAGCTTATGGTCTGGCTTAAGGTCTTAGTTGATTGAGTAGTCTTGGCAGTGATCATGGTGAAATCCAATAATTAAATAATCCGAGTAAAATATTGATCTAACAAGGATATCAGAGGCTAAAGCTACGTATTCTACCATGTTGCTGTACTTGAGGCTTGTGTCCATAGGTTATCAGTTGTGATTCTTTGTTAAGTGTATCTACTAAAATAATACTTACCATCAAGAGATGACGAGTTAATGAGAACAGAAAAATCTTATAAATGATAATAATTCTTATTTACATATAAAGCGATTTCATATATTATGCACTGAAAAATAAATGAGTAAAAATAACTTTAATTAACAGGGACCTAAAACCTGGCTTTACTTCTTATGATGAAAAAAACAAGCGACAAATCAAATCTAATTAAAGTTAATGCCGCAACTGCTATTGCGGTGCTGGCGATGCATGTAGGGATAGCGGCTGCTCTGGTACATATGCAAGGGCCAAAGCCAGCAATCAAAGAGCCAGAAGAGGTTAAGCCCATTGAGATTCAGATGCTGTCCCTGCAAGAAGCAGTAGAACCTCCGATTGCTGTTCAAACCAAACAACATACCCCTCAAGTAACTCAGGAGCAGGTGACGAAAGTTCAGTCACAGCCTAAGGCTGCCTCAAAACCAACAGAGTCTGTGGATCCAGAGCCTGAAACTCAACCTAAGCCTAAGCCAGTCGAAAAAAATGAGCCTGAACCTACCCAGAAAGCGCAGAGTAAGCCAGAGGCTAAGGTTGAAGCTAAGACTGAAGAACCGCTGGACAATAAGCAAAGCACTCAGCAAACCATTCAACAAGATGTACAGCCTGAAATAACTACTAAGCCAAATTTTGATGCTAATGAGCATCAGCGTTTGATTGAGCAGGCTGCAAGAGAACAAGCTGCAAGAGAACAGGCCGCAAGAGAACAGGCCGCAAGAGAACAGGCCGCAAGAGAACAGGCCGCAAGAGCAGCCGCAGCCAGTAATGAGCCCAAAAGCTTCTCAGCTAACCAAGCCCGCTGGAAGCGTAAGCCTAGACTAGAGGTGCCGCCGCAGGTCGCTAGAAAGTCAAACTCAGGAGATGTGTATCTCGTGATATTGGCGGTGACCGTAGATAAACAAGGCAATGTCGCTGATGTGAAAGTAACCAAGTCCTCGGGCAATACAGCAGTAGATAAGGCGGCCATTAGTCAGGTTGAAAAAAGTAAGCTGCATCCTTTTGAGCAAGACAAGTCGCCTGTAGTGGGGCTAATAAACCTGCCTATTGAATATATAGTTGAATAACTGAGCTTAGCTAAAGTTATACAAGAGATATCCGTGGGCTGATAAATACTTCTTGATTGGCCCTAATTTATAAAAAAATACCCTATTTATTATTAAGGATTTAACATGGATTTTGCAGCTTATTGGCAATATACCGATGTTGTTACCAAGTTTTTGTTTTTTAGCCTATTGGCCTTGTCGATAGCATCTTGGATAACGGGAGTATTGCGTCTTTATCAAAGCAGTAAGCTAAAACAAACCGTTTCGACTGATTTGCAACAGGCGGTTAGCAGTGAATCTAAAAATATAAACCCCTTGGACAGCTCAGAGCGAAAAACTGTGGTAGAGCAAATCTTGTTAAAAGAGATTGGTCGCTATCGTTTTGAGGGTGAAAAAGGGTTGGCGATATTAGGCACAACGGCAGCTATTGCTCCTTTTATTGGTCTATTTGGTACAGTCTGGGGGATATTTCATGCCTTACACAGTATCGGTGAGACAGGGCAGGCAGGCTTGAGTCAAGTGGCAGGTCCTGTGGGTGAGGCCTTAATTATGACGGGCTTGGGACTAGCCGTGGCCATTCCTGCTGTTATCTTCTACAACATTGCGATGCGTATTAACCGTAAGACACTATTTATCGCCAATGACACCGCTTACGGTCTGTTGGGTGCTACCGCAAAATCAGAAAACCAGAACGAAATCCCCAGATAGGAGTACGACATGGCTTTTCAATTAGGCGATGATGATATGCAAGCAATGAATGAGATCAACCTCATTCCCTTAATTGATATCATGTTGGTATTGATGATTATATTTCTAGTAACCGCTTCGGTGCTCAATCCCTCAGTGCCTTTAGATTTACCACAGACCAGTGCCGCGGTACAGCCAGTAGAACCTAAAGTAATCCAGATTAGTATTGATAAAGACGCAGGTGTCTTTTGGGATGAGGAGCCACTAACGCTGCAGCAGTTGCGAACCCGTTTGGCCGAAGAATCACAGAGTCACTCCGATGCCTCTATTCATCTGCGTGCGGATAAAGAAGCCCGTTATGAGACTGTGGCTCAAGTGCTAGCACTGGCTAGTGAAGCTGAAATGACCAAAATTGCTTTTATTAGTGAGTAAGATATAGAAGTCATTGCCAGATAATAAGATAAGTTTAAGATAAAAAATAACCCTACTAGGCTAAGCTTAGTAGGGCTTTTTTATGATTAAGCACGTAGAACAGGGAATCGTTTTATCATAAATAGCATCAGCAGTAAGGCCATTAAGCTAATCGCTGCGCCCACATAGCCCACACTAGATAACGAGATGTGAGTCACGGCATAGCCACCAAATAAAGCGCCGGTTCCTATGCCTAAGTTAATGATTCCTGAGAACATAGACATCAGCATGTCTTGGGCGTGTAGATCTACCATCAGTACTTTGGCCTGCATCGAGATGATAAGCAGCATTAATGCGGTTCCCCATAAGGTCGCATTTAGGCTAAGTATCCAAATCGAATTTACCGTAACTAATAAAGTCGTCATCGATACCAGCATGATAATAATAGAAACCAGCATCAGTAGGGTGCTGTGTCTGTCCCCCCAGCGGCTAAATAACACACTGCCGATAATCCCAGCACCACCAAATAGCAATAAGATAAAGGTAGCGTAGTTTTCACTAATGGCCCCAATCTCACGCATAAAAGGCTCGATGTAGGAGTAAGCGGTGTAGTGGGCAGTAAATACGGTGAAAATTAGTAAGTATAAACAAACCAATAAAGGGTTCTTTAACAGCTCAGGAACTTTTCTAAATGAGCCTTTAAACATACTGGGTAATGTCGGCAACAGCCTTGCCTGCAACACAAATACTACCAGAGCCACAAAGCCAATACCGCCAAAAGTAGTGCGCCAACCATAGAGCTGACCGATGATACGCCCTAAGGGCACGCCAAGTACCATAGCCAGTGAGGTGCCTGTGGCTACCACACTTAAAGCAAATGCCTTTTTGCCCTCAGGAGCAATACGAATGGCGATGGCAGCGGTAATCGACCAAAATATGGCATGAGAAAAAGCGATACCGACCCGACTAATCAATAAGACATTAAAGCTCCAAGCGACCACGGATAGCACATGACTTACGATAAATAAGGCAAATATACCCAGCAGCAATCGTTTGCGCTCAAACTTACTGGTAAGCAGCATCAAGGGCAGTGACATGGCGGCCACAATCCATGCGTACAAGGTCAGCATCCACCCGGTCTCAGCGGTGGTAATGGAGAAGTCTTGAGCAATGTCACTTAATAGGGCAACCGGGACGAACTCAGTAGTGTTCATCACAAAAGCACTGATGCCCATTAAGATAACTTGAATATATTGGGTTCGGCGAGAGACAGGCTCTGCTTCAGAATTATTTATCATAAGGTCTAATAATTAAAAGGACTCATTAATGATAACGGCCTATAAAGACAAAGCAGTTAAAATTAATAAGTCAAAAGTAAGCGATAAGAGAGGGACAACTAGAGCAGTTTGAAGTAAAAAGCCAGGTATCGGAAATACCTGGCCTGTTACCGCTAATTATAATAGATTAATACTTTTCAAGCTCATCAAATAACCATTCACGAGCCTTGTAAATACGTCTTAGCCCTAAGAACAAGCTAACGCACATGACTATCAATACAAATGTGAACGGCAATCCTGTACTGACAGAGCCAGACTGTAAAGAGGTCAGAGCTGCCTCACCACCGCCATATAGTAGGGCAATAGCAATCATACCTTGAGCAATGGCCCAGAAGATACGCTGCAACACAGGTGCTTCAAGCTTACCGCCAGCAGTAATGGTATCAATCACTAGGGAGCCTGAGTCTGATGAGGTGATAAAAAACACCAATACCAATACAATCGCAATTAAGGAGGTGATCGTAGCAAGTGGCAGATTGTTTAGCATCTCAAATAGAGTTAATGAGGCATCGCCCACGCCATTGGCAAGTTCACCGACTTGGTTTTTATACTGACTTAAGCCGGTTTCACCAAACACAGTCATCCAAATAATGGTCACTATAGTAGGCACTACCATAACTGCGGTAAGGAACTCACGTACCGTACGGCCTTTTGAAATACGAGCGATAAACATCCCTACAAATGGCGACCAGCTGATCCACCAGGCCCAGTAGAATAAAGTCCAGCCATGATAGAAATCAGTATCGGTGCGGCCGACAGGGTTAGACAAAGGTAGAATGTGGGTGGCATAAGATATACCAGTGCCAAACATTTGTCCAATAAGCTGTAAGGGGTTTGAGACGATAAAGATGAATAACAATAATAATAAGGCGACCAGCATGTTGAAGTTAGACAGAATCTTCACCCCGCCATCTAGACCACGATAGACCGACAAGGTGGCCAACATAGTCACCACAGCAATGATAATCATCTCAACGACGTTCACACCCAGATCAATACCGAATAAGTACTTTAGACCACCAGCCGCTTGCTGAGCCCCCAGACCTAACGAAGTTGCCAAACCAAAAATAGTGGCTAGTACTGCTAGGATATCAATGATGTGACCTGGCAGACCCCAAGTTTTTTCTTTAAAAATAGGGTAGAACACAGAGCGTAAGGTCAAAGGAAAGCGGAAGTTGAAAGCAAACAATGCCAAAGATAGACCCACGGTGGCATAGATGGCCCAAGGGTGAAGACCCCAGTGATACATAGTAGCACCCATGGCTGCTTTATAAGCTTCAGGCGTGCCAGGCTCAATACCTAGAGGCGTGCCTGCCCACCCAGTGGCATAACCCAGAGGTTCGGCGACCGACCAAAACATAAGCCCAATCCCCATACCTGCTGCAAATAGCATCGATAGCCAAGACATTCGGCTAAAGTCAGGGGTTGCTTTAATGCCCCCAATACGGATACTGCCGTAAGGAGAGAGGATAAGGAGTAGACAGAATAAAACAAACAGGTTGCTAGCACTGACCATAAACCAGTCAAAGGTGTTAACCACCCAGCCCTTAGCACCATTTAGCCAAGTGTTAGCAAGCTCTGGCATGGCCAAGGTAAAGACCACGAAGGTCAAGACCAGTAGGGCAGTAATACCAAAAACTGGGTTGTGTATGTCCATACCCATGACTTGCACATTATTTTCACCCACTTCATGGTCAGTGGTATAGAGCCGTTTACGGAAACGGTCAATTAATGATTTTGGGATTTTGTCAGGATTAATACTCATAATATTGTCCTATGTAAAGTTGATAAAATTCGAGCAAAAAGTCTTGCTGATATTTACTACCTTTATCAATATTAGAGTAGCTTTAAGTCATAGAAGAGGCTTTATGGTTCCTTAGCACAGGTTACTACCATGACCGCTAATATTGAACTGAATAAAGAAGTCTAAAAATAGAGTTAGACGCATTTATTGATAGGCAACACGCGTCATAATCCCTGTCACCACACCAATAAATGGAGATGTATAAAAAAAGATAGTAGTTATAGAGACGACTAATCGACTCTCTATAATACTCCCAGAAAACTAGACCAAAAAATTGTAGCAAATAAGATAGAATATCCTTTAGAAAAAGAGGTCTATCTAATGACAAAAGTACGTAAGCGTCACAATGCTGAATTTAAAAGCAAAGTCGCCGTTGAAGCCATCAAAGAACACAAGACCCTCAACGAGTTAACCGCAGAATATGGGGTTCATGCAACCCAAATCAGCAACTGGAAAAAGCAGGCTTTGGCAGTTATCCCTACTGCATTCAATACCAAACAGCAAGCCAACGAACAAGCCCAGCAAGCTATTATCGATGAATTACATAGGCAGCTAGGGCAAGTTATAAGCGAAAGAGACTGGCTTAAAAAAAAGTCCTTACAGCTACCCTGAGCACTCGTAAACAACTGCTAGAACCTGATAACAAGGATTTTAGTGTTCGTAAGCAATGTGAATTACTCGGTATCAACCGCTCAAGTCTGTACTATCAGCCAAAGCCCATCAGCGAGCTTGATATTATATTACCCTGATGAACTTGCTTGACCAGCAGTACACCAAGACCCCATTTTATGGGGTTAAACGCATGACAGCGTATTTTAGGCAACTAGGCTATCAAGTGGGAGAAAAGCGAATTAGGCGCCTACTACGGCAAATGGGGCTAGACGCTATTTATCAGCATCCTAACACGAGTAAGCCTAACTCTGAGCATCAAGTTTACCCGTACTTGCTTAGGCATGTACCGATTAGCCGTTGTAATCAAGTGTGGAGTACTGATATCACCTATATTCCCCTAGCCAAGGGCTTCGTGTATTTGATGGCGGTGATAGATTGGTACAGTCGTTATGTCCTAGACTGGTCGCTATCTACCACGCTTGAGGCGGATTTCTGCGTGGATACGGTGAGCAGCTTATTGCACAATGGGTTACGCTGTGAGATTTTTAAT
>NZ_FUGD01000031.1 GCF_900162815.1 Psychrobacter pasteurii
ATGTAAGACCTGAGTGTAATCACAACGGCAAACGTCTATGAAGCAGGAAGAAAATGCTAAAACTATGTGAGTAGGGTTAGGTAAGTTTTTCGGAACGGTCGTTATAAAACCCTGCCCAATACTGCAGTATGTCCATGTGACATCCTTTTCTACATTTATTTATAAGAGGTGTGCGTTGTGAGTGGTAAATCTTGCTCAGCTGTCCTTAGCTGATGCGAGACCTAGTATTGAGTGGCCGGCTAACTTTGTCAAGCGAGCACAGAAGCAATGGCTCTACTAGGTTTTAAACCATCCCTCTCACTCTCGCCATAATCCCACGCCCAATCACCAAGCGCACATAGCTCACCGCAATGATGATTAGCACAGCGACCAACATCAAACCGCCAATGCCGAAGCTTAGCCACGGCATACTAAAGCGCAGATTAAACCACTCGGTAATCAGCACATACGCTGTACCACTGGCAAGCACCACCGCAAACACGCCAGCACTAATCCCTAGTAGCCCAATTTCAAGCATATTGATTTTGTATAAGTCACTGGTTTGCATGCCCAGTAATCGGAACGAGGCACTGTCTCGCAAACGGTCTTGCGACGTAGACAGTAAAGAGGTAATCAGCACCATAATGCCCGTGATAATGGCGAGTAGGGTGAATACCTGCACCAAACGACTCATCTGACTGACGTAACCCTGTATCTGTTTGGCAATAGCACCGCCATCAATGGTGGTAATGGCAGGGAACTGACGAGCAAGGTCGGTTTGTAGCTGAGGGATGGCATCAGCTTCGACTTTGGTGGTCGCAAACTGGATTTGTGGTGCATCAGCCAAGACGTCTGGCTCAAACAAGAAGTAGAAAAACGGGCTAGGACCACGCTCATAGCGCTCACGAATACTGGTTATTTGACCGACGATTTCGATGCCCTGAATGTTAAAGGTCACCTGATCGCCCATGCTGACATTTAGCAATTCGGCAGCACCGTTCAAAATAGACAAAGGTACAACACCTGCTTCTACCGCTTGCTCATCTAGTGGGGCATACAACTGGTCAGACTCTACGGCATCGCTGATAAACTCGGTGTTCATAACCTCGTCTGCATAGCTTAAGTTGAACATACGAGTCGGGTCATCGCCCTCACTTTGTGCAACTTGAATATCGGCTGCGGACACGCCTGCTGCCTCGCTCACACGAGCACGTACTACAGGATAGTAGGTGATTGGCTCATCGATGATGCTGTTTAACGCTTCATGTTGCTCACTTTGCACATCTAATAAAAACAGATTGGGCGCATCTTCTGGATAGGCTTTGACAAACTGAGTGTTTAAGCTGTGATTGAGCAAGGTAATCATCGACAGTACCGAGACTGACAAGGCGAGGGTGACGAAAAACAGCCCTGACTGATTGCCTTTGCGAGATAGATTATGCACCGCAGTGCGTACCATCCAGCCGCTCTTTTTACCAAATAAACCTCTGCTGGCAAGCGTTGCTAATAGCCACAGCCACCCTTTGCCGATTAACCAGAAGCTCGCGGCCAATACAATCATACCGCCCAATACTTGGATACCGTTTAACAGCGAGCCAAACTCATATGCCATCAGCCCAAAGCTTGCGAGTAATACTAAGCCATACCAATATAATGGCGGGTGCTGACGATTGTTAGTCGTAGCTTGTTTGAGCACAGCAGACGGTTTGGTATGCGTCACCGAATACAGACTGTGCTGAACCACCAATAAGGTGATGACCAGAGCAACAACAGTGATTTTGATTAGGCTGACCAGTTTAATAGAGAGATTAACATCAGGTGGCAAAATGGCGGTGAGATACTGCGCGCCAATTTTGAGCATACCCAAGCTAATCACGCCAGAGGCGATGCAAGCCAGTACGGCCATCGCGATAAATACCAGATAGTAGCTGCGCTTGATGTCACTGATAGACTCGCCCAAAGCACGGCGAATGGCATTGGCATTTTGCTGCAAGCCAACAAAGGCTTTGACCACGCTTAATAGTGCCACCGCTGACAAAAACAGCACGGCGATGACGAGCAACTTTAAGAACATCAATACGTTGTCTGATACTTCGGTGACAGAAGTATTGGCATCTTCAGCATCGGTTATTTTGACTTCAGAGGAGTCACCGAGTAGGATTTCAAGCTGTGCCTGTTGCTCAGTAATTGCCTCAGTTGGGCCTGCTAATTCGATACGATAATCAACACGACTGCGTTGTCCCATCAAATCAGTCGCTTCTAAGTCGCTATCTGACATCAGTACCCGCGCTCCAAAGCCAAACGCAGTCAATGGACGGTCAGGTTCGGTCACAAGTTCATCAGCAATCGTAAAGGTTGCTTCGCCAATCTTCACCGTATCACCGACAATTAAGTTAAGCCCTGTTAATACTTGAGTTTCTACCACCACGCTATTGGGCTTAAGCTTTTGCCACAAAGGCTTGCCAGAAGCCAGCTCCACCTCACCATATAGGGGATACTCTGAAGAGACGGCTTTGATACGGGCCAATAAGGTTTGCGCGACTTGCTCTGAGGAATCGGCATCAACAGTGGCCTCTGAATCAGTCATTGAGTCAGAGGTCGAATCAGGTGTCGAACCAGACAAGCTAGAAATCATGGCATTAAACTGATAGTCGTACACCACCTTTTGGTCAGGTGATTCGGCTTCAAATGCTTCGATATCTTGTAGTAGCTCAGGCGTCCACGCTTGCTTGCTACCCAAAATCAAATCACCGCCGACCAGTGCACGCTGATTATCACTCACATAATCACGCACCGACTGCTGAATCGAGTCGAGCGTCAGATATGTTGATAGCGACAACACCATCGCTAGCAAAAACAACAACGGATAAATCCAGTGTCGCCACCAACTGCGCTGTAGCGACTTGCTGCCAAGATTTGAATAAGAGGAGGGGACTGTATTTTCTGTGGTCATAATGGGGCAACTGTCTGGCATGTGTTAAGCATTAAGGCGGAGGGCATTCGTTGGTAAGACTTAAAGATAAGGGTTAGTCTTTAGACAAAAGAGAATTAAACCACCCGCCCATCATGAATGGTAATAACCTGATCGGCATGTTCGGTCATCGCAGGGTCATGGGTAACTACCACTAAAGCCGTTCCTGACTGCTGTTGTAGTTCAAGCAACAAGTTCATCACTTGTTGCGCGTTTTGTTCATCCAAGTTGCCAGTAGGTTCGTCGGCAAAGATAATCTTCGGACGAGCGACCAAAGCGCGAGCCAGTGCGGTACGTTGCTGCTCACCACCCGAAAGTTGATGCGGTAAGCTATCTCGGCGGTGGGTTAGACCGACGGCCGCCAACAGCTCTTCGACTCGTTTAGGGTCAGGTTGACGGGCAATATCGAGTGGGAAAGCAATGTTCTCAGCGACAGTTAAAGTCGGTAATAGGTGAAAGGACTGGAAAACAAAGCCCATATCTTGTTGGCGTTTTTTGGCCAATTCATCTTCCGATAGAGTGGTCAGGTTTTGACCATCAAGCCATACCTCACCACTATCGGGATAATCAAGCCCTGCCAGCAGTCCAAGTAAGGTCGACTTGCCTGAGCCAGATTTACCCATGATTACCGCAAACTCACCGGCTAAGATTTTGACCTCTATGTCTTTAATAATGTCGGTTTTGGTGTCGCCAATCATCACGCTTTTGCTGAGGTTGGAGGCGTGTAGCAGTGGTTTTGAGTTTGTGTTATTTATTGACATCTATCAGTCTCTTTGTTGAGAGGGTATTGGGGGTTATTTCTACTTCTTGGCATGCTTAGGGTTTGGGCTCGTGGTCGTGGTCATAAGTCTTACCTTGTCGATAAGGGGCTTTGTTCACCTCATTGATTTCTTGCTGCAAATCTCTCAGTCGGATTTTTAAATCTTCAGGCATTTTTTGCGGAAGCTCATTGAGTTTTTTCAATTTAAAGGACAGGTAAAGACTAAAGATACCAGTAGTGATAAAGGCCAAGCCTGTCCAAACGATGATGGTCATGCCAGCAAAGGTAGGCTTCCAAACCATTAGCACACCGAAGATTAAGCCAATGATACCCAGTGCCATCAAGGCGCCCCAATCAGCAACGCCATAGTCCTTTAAGTCTAAAGAGAAACTGATGGCACTAATGGCACGGAAGATAATTAAGAAGCCCACATAGAAGCTTAAAGTTAGCATCGAAACTTCAGGATTAGCCAGCAGTAGGCCGCCCACCACAGTGGTTAAAACACCAAAGGTAAACATCCAACCCCAGTTGTCCATCTCATTTCTATTGGTCAAGGAGAAGCTAATCTCTGAGAGACCTGCGAATAAAAACGATAAGCTAAATAATATAGAGAGGGCGACATAAGAGGTTGCAGGAGAGGCGAAGGTATAAATGCCAACGGCAATAAATATTGAGCCAACAATAGCTGGGATATACCAATGTTTAATGGTTTCAGTAAAGGTTTTAAATATACTTTTTCTCATGATTATTCTCTTTTATTTATTATTAAATGGATCATTTATTAAGCGAGTTATCTTTAATTACTGGAATAAGTTAATTGCTTTGAGCTGAGTGTTTACTTATTTGGTTGAGTCTGTTTTTGATTGTACAAAGCTTTCAACAGTCGGGGTTAGTACCGGCAAAATATTGTCACTAACAATCTTAGCATAGCCCTCAGCTGTGGGGTGGATAGCATCTGATTGATTGAGCTCTGCAACCCCTCCCACTCCTTCTAAAAAGAAGGGAATGAAGGCGATGTCATATTCTTTGGCCAGCTTAGGATAAATTTCAGAGAAGGCGTCTACATACTCACCGCCTAAATTATCATAAATCTGCATGCCACTAAGCACCACCACACTGCCTTCACTTTGCAGGCGTTCGATCGCTGTTCGCAAGTTACTCTCCACGGTTTTTACATCGATACCGCGCATGGCGTCGTTGGCACCTGTGGTCAAAATAGTGATGTCTGGATTGGTTTTTAATACCCAGTCCAAGCGGTTTACCAGTCCCGTGCTGGTTTCACTGCTGAGTCCTGAGTTGACCACTTTGGCATTCACATAGCCGGCTTGCTTTAATGCGGTCTCTAACTGGGCCGGATAGGCCTCATTTTCGGGCAAGCCTAAACCTTCGGTGAGTGAGTCGCCTAAAGCTAAAATAGTGATGGGCTGTTCAATTACCTGATCTGCTTTGCTAGCCTGAGTTGGTGTTTGTTGTTGAAAAGAGTTGGTTTGGGCAGCTGTCTCAGACTGAGGCTGTGATTTAGTATCGGTTGAGTCAGCGCTATTAGAACTGGGCTGGCAGGCAATCAGCAGTGAGCTTGCGACAACGATAAGCGATAACGGCTTGAAAAACGCCAATGACATAACAACTCCATGGTCTAGATATGAAAGTAGGGAAAATTGATAGTATGATTGAATGGTATGAGTCATTAAATACTAACAGTTAAGCGTATTTATAGCTGTTTATGAATGGTTATATAGTGTGCAGTTTCCCTAACCGTTAAACCATTAAAAAGCCCAGCACTGGTACTCTCAGAGCTGGGCTTTTATCGTTCTAAATCAATCAGATCTAAAACGGTATGGTTTAGCAGACCGTTTTAAGCTTGATTATCATACAACTCGCGAACCACTTCACCAATAACTTTGATACCCGACTCAAGCGTCTCATCACTGGCGGCAATGCTCATGCGGATACATTGATGAGCGTGTGGGTAGTCGGTAGTATCTAGGCCAGGATAGAAGTGCTCACTGGGTACAATCAACGTCGCTTTTTCTTTTAAGCGGTCATATAACTCAGTGGTGCTAATTGGTAAATCTTTGAACCACACCCATAAGAAAATCGCCCCTTCTGGCTTATGCACCAAGACCGGATAATCGCCCATTTCTTCTTTGATATGAGTAATGGCTTTTTTTGCTTTTTTGGCATAAAAAGGTTGAATGGTATCGTCACACAGCTCTTTTAAACGATCCTCATTAAGTAGCGGTGTGGCAATGGCAGCACCAAAGCGAGTCGGTGCCAGGTTGACCACTGCATTCATTGCACTTACTGTTTTCACGACTTCTGGAGCAGCGATAATAATACCGGTACGGGCGCCAGGTAGGCCAATTTTTGACAAGCTAAAGCACAGAACAGTATTTTTATCCCAGTTTAAATTCACATCAGGATAAATGATGTTCGGGAACGGTTCACCATAAGCATTATCGATGATTAGGGGCACGTCATATTGTTTAGCGATGGCAGACAGTTGTGCCATTTCTTCATCGGTTAATACGTTACCGGTCGGGTTGGTTGGGCGTGAGCAACAAATAGCACCAATTTCACCGTTTTTCAGAGCCGGTAAGTTCTCTAAAGCGTCAAAGTCGATTTTGTATTTAAAGAAACCCGTTTCGCCTTTATGCTCGACTTCTTCAATTTCAGGCTTGATGGCAATAAAGTGTTTACCATCAATGTGCACATCGCTATAGCCAATATACTCTGGCGCTAACGGTAGCAGAATTGATTTGGTGCTAATTTCGCCTTTTTCGTCTTCAAACTGTCCACCAAATAAGTTAAACAAGTAGAAGAAAGCGTTCTGTGAACCATTGGTTAGAACGATGTTTTCTGTGGTTAAGTTCCAATCATAATGACGGTTAAAAAAAGCGACCAAAGCATCGATAAACTTGGCATCACCTTGCGGGTTTGAGTAGTTGCCCACTGATTCAATAGCGCCGCCGTCAATCCCGCCCTGTTCTAATGACTTATAAACCTCAAAATAGGCTTCATTCACTTTATCAATGCGCGCTGGGTTACCCCCGCCTAACATATTAACTGGTGTCGGGCTTTTTAAGGCATCGCCTAAGTCGTCCATTAACTGTGAGATAGCACTGGTTTTGGTGAATTGTTGACCGTATTTTGAAAACTTCATAGAAATACCCTTTTAGTAATTTTTAAAAAAAGTAGGGAGATAAGTCAAAAAACTAGCTTTAGTAAATAAAATTTAATTATAGATTAAGGGTAGTTCCTAAGCAGGCTTGCCGTCAATCATTATAGGGCGACTGGCGAGCCAAGCAATAATTACGTTAATGATGGTCAATATCAATATAAATAATAATGGCCCATTCCAGTTGCCAGATAGCTCATAAAGCCAGCCCGCTCCAAAAGGTCCCGCAAACGCAACCAAATAAGCAATGGTTTGAGCCATGCCAGACAGCTTACTGGCTTGGTTCGGCGTATAGGTGCGTAAGGAGAAAAGCATGATACATAAGGTGAAAATTGCTGCACAGCCTAAGCCCATGACTGCAGTCCACACCACAGGCATTAACGAGGGCAGGTAAGAGATTCCGATAAGGCCAATGACGTTTAATACGGTTGCGCCGATGGCAACGGTTTGCAGTCTGACCCCGCGTTTACGAATAAGCCAAGTCATACCAATAATAGCAATCGGTGCCATAAATTGGAAAATTGAGGCCATACTACCGGCTTCCACTTCAGACAACCCTTTACTAATCCAAATAGACGGCAAGAAGGCAGCAATGGTGTAAAATAGCAGTGACTGTAGACCCATAAAGATGGCCAATTGCCAAGCCAAAGCAGACTTCCAGACCGAGGTCGCTTCTTGGGCCGCTTCATTTTCTGTCAAAGTGACTAAGGGCATTTTATTTGAAGAGCCCAGCTTTAATCTTAAGATAATCCACGCCACAAGAGCTGCGATACCAAGTGACGCCCAGCCTCCCAATGCCCACTGCCAACCTACCTGTTCTGATAAAGGATACACCAACCCCGAGACTATACCTGCCATGACCGACATGGTTAAACTAAACATACTGGTGACTAAAGCAATGTTACCGGGCGTGTGCTGCTTAATAACTGGGGCTACTAAAGTGTTGGCAAAGCCGATGGCTAAGGACAATAAAATAGTGCCGATTAAGAAGCCATTCCAAGTAGTCCAGGTAGAGCGCATGATAATACCAGCGGTCAATACAATAACTACGGCAATCAGAGTGTTCTCTAGCCCATAGCGCTTACCGATAGCCGGAGAAACCAATGCCCCTAAAGCAAACATCAGCATTGGGATAGCCCCTAGCCACCCAATGTGGGCTGCACTAAGACCTAAAGCATCTTGGACCACGGGGGCAATTGAACCTAGAGCGACAATGGGGGAGCGCATGTTACTTGCCATCAATAAAATGGCAATGACTACCAACCAAAATACAGCCCGTGGGGTTTTGGCTACAGTGGCTGGTGTCTGAGAATCGGCGGCAGAGGTAGAGGCAGAATTAGACATATCAAAGCACTTAACAATAACAAAAAGGGAGAAGTGGATTCAAATAAAAAACCACCGCCTAAGCGATGGTTTTACTATAACAGAAATGTATCAGCGAGCCTAAGACAGAAAATGAATTAAATATAACAATTGTATAAGCGCTGTCTTTAGGTCATACGACCTGCTAGCAAGACCTACTACAAGTAGCGCAGTGGCTTATAAAGCAGACTTACCTAGGTCGGCAGCTTTCTTGCTATCAAATGCTTTTTCATCATTAAGCTGTTCACATAGGTTGGGATCATTGCCACAAAATTGGCAGTTTTCGTCACCCATCAAGTTAGCAACACGGCCGCATGAGCCACGTAAAGGTTCTTTTTTTACCATGTATCCGATACCCATCATTAAGAAGAATAGGACGAAGACACCAAAGGTAATACCAAGGATTGGAAGAAATTGAGCGAGCATAATAACCTCACTTAGGTTTGTCAGCATACATTTGAGATGCTGTAGCTATAATCTATTAATTGGGGTTTATTTTACCATATCTAGGCGGGATAAGTGGTTGTTAGTAGTATGAATGCTGTAACGGGAGCTTGAGGTGGCGGCGGAGTGGTTGGGATCAGTTGAGTGATAAGTGTGTCGTATTTATTGTTGGTTTGGCAGAAAAAGCGATATACTCAAGTAAAGTCACACTTAAGGATGAGTATGAAAAAGTTAGCCCTATTAGTCGTGGTGATGTTGACCTCTTTATCCTCGAATGCTGAGGACTGGGTTTTTATTGGGCGCAATTCGCAAGCGCAGGACTTCTATGTCAACAAAGACTCAATTCGTGAAGAAGATGGATATCATTATGCTTCTATTGAGGCGCGTGATGCGCATGATGTACGTGACGACACAGCAGCTACTGAAAGTGACAAATCGCTAACGGTCGTCGATACAGCACGGTTTTACACTCAGTTTGATTGCAGTCGTAATCCCATCATGTCTAAAGACCAATTCGCAACAATGTTTTTAAAGGGACAGTTTGTTCAATCTATCGTATTAACGGGTGACTTAACGCCTATTGAACCGAATACCACCAATTATAAAGTTGCAAGCTTCGTCTGCTCCTGCTATTAATAAAAAAGGGCAACCGAGAACGGCTGCCCTTAACCTTGCTGTAACGAATTATATGACATGAATCGCAATATAAGTCGCTGCACCGGCCAAATAACCAATTAAGGCTAGGCCACTAATGCGTTTTAGATACCAAGTAAATGGTAGTTTTTCCATACCCATAGCGGCCACACCAGCGGCTGAGCCGATGATTAAGCAGCTACCGCCAGTACCTGCACAGTAAGCCAAGAAGTGCCAGAAGGCACCATCTTGTAAGAATTGGCTTTGACGGGCAAGCTCATCGCCTGATAGACCTGCTAAAGAGGCATCTGTTAATAGCGGATACATTTTCATTGCACCGGCTACTAAGGGGACGTTATCCACCAAAGAAGACAGTAGGCCAATCAACACGTTGATGATGTAAAGGTTACCAAAGGTATTATCAAGCCATAGTGCGACGTCGGTTAAATGCCCTGCTGTTGCTAGACCGGCTACGGCCAATAAGATACCTAAGAAGAATAGAATACTGGGGATATCTACTCGGGTTAGTACCCCAACCACAGTCATATGCTCTTTGACATACCAATCATGATGGCGATGCATAATCTCAGTGTAGACCCACAGAACCCCAAGACCAAATAGGATACCCATATAAGGAGGCAGGTGAGTAACCGTCTTAAAGATAGGCACGAAAGCTAAGGCAGACAGTCCAAGTACCAAGACACTAATACGCATTTGATTGGTAATTGAGCTCTTGGCAATCGCTGCAATTTGCCCCTTAGGCAAGCTCTCTGGAGAGGTAGTAGGAACCGACTCCATATACATTGCTTGAGCATTTACCGTATTGTCATCGTCAGCAATAGGACCTAAGTAGTTACTGCTTGAAGCTTGTGGAACCGGCTTTGGATCTTTCGGACGGAAGACTTCTTTGCCCTTGAAGAAGAAGCTTAAGACAGCCAAAGGTACCGCAGCAGCAATTAAGCTTGGCACAATTAAATCAACAATAATCTTACTGGCTGTAACCTGATTTCCAATCCATAGCATGGTGGTGGTTACGTCCCCAATAGGTGACCAGGCACCGCCAGCGTTGGCACAGATAACGACCATACCCACATACCACCAACGCATCTCTTTATCCGCTACTAATTTACGTAATAAAGACACCATAACAATGGTCGTGGTTAAGTTATCGAGTAAGGCTGAGAAGAAGAAAGTTAAGATGCCGATGGTCCACAGTAGGGTAACGGCACTGGTGGTCTTAATCCGGCTGGTAATGGCATAAAAGCCATCGTGAGCATCAATCAGCTCAACAATAACCATAGCTCCCATTAAGAAGAATAAAATTTCAGCTATTTCAGCGAGGTGGTGTCGCAGCTCGGAGTTTAGAAACTGACTGACGCCTAAACTTTCAGGACTGGCCAGTTGTTCTACAAGAAGAGTGTCCGCCCCAAAAACCAAAAGAGTCCAGACTAAAATTGCGGTAAGCAGTGCAGAAGCTGCTTTATCAACATGAATGTTGTGCTCTAGTGCAATCGCTATGTAACCTATAACAAAGACTAACGCCATCAATGAGTAAATCATTGCCGATCGATCCTTAGTGTTAAAACACGTTGCTACTTACTTAATATAAACCTACTTATTGTAACTAACTAAGGCTAGGGAGGACAGGCTAGAAAATGACTGCTCAACTTATAATGAGTGAGGGTGGCTTTTTAGTCAAATAACTAATATAAGTTATTGATTTTTATAGTTGTATTTAATGTTAAGGTTTTTATATATAATTGAATAAAACTTAACAAAGATGAGGTTTTGTTAATAAGTAAAACCCCAGACTGATAAGGAGGATAAAAGCCAGTATAAACTACGACAAAAATTCTGCAAAAAGCCTATTTAACGTTGCCTGCTCTTAAGGCTTTCATCGCTGGCGTTTCGACTATCTGCCAGTAGGCTAAAGGATCGGCTTTGTGACGGGCCAGCTCCTTCACAGAAGGTAGCTCATCATGAATTTTGCCATCTTTGGGCACTACGAACAGGACGGCTAGGTCTTTTTCTGTGGCAGTAGCCAAAGCTTGTTCATAAGTCATGGCGGTCAGAGCAGTAGCCCAAGCATCTGCTAAAGACACCGAATCGGCAGCTACAGTCACAGAAGGGGCGCCGCCAGTGATAGGTTGGCCTGTGGTGGGATCAATGGTGTGGCTATATCGGCGACCATCAAAGATGATAGAGTTGCGGTAATTGCCAGACGTGGCCAAACGCAGCTTGTTTGGGGAGCTAGGCTGACGAATAGCCGCTAAGGTTAAACGCTCAGTTACCGTGCTATCAATGATAGGGGCATCAATGGCTATCTGCCAAGACTGGGCCTTTTGATTGACTCCTGAAGTTGAGACCTCACCGCCAATTTCAACCATATAGTTATTAATTTTATAGTCTTTTTGCAGCACTTCAGCGATAACGTCGACCCCATATCCCTTGGCCACAGCAGAAAAATCTAGCTCAACGTTATCTTTGTCTTTAGTTAAGGTATTGCCTGAAACCTTAATATCCTCAAAGCCTAAAAGAGACTTAGCTGCCATTATTTGTTCTGCGCTTGGTGGGTTCTGCAGTCTTTCAGCGGTCATTACACTGCCAAAGCCCCAAAGGTTAATCAGTGGCATCACCGTAGGGTCAAAAGCACCGCCTGACTGATCATAAACCTGCTTAGAATCTTGTAGAACTTGAATGAAATCAGGGTCAACCTGCATAGGCTCACCGGCCTTTAACCGATTGAACTTAGAGATTGTCGAGTCTTTCATATAAGTAGACATGCTGACATTAATCTCTTGCAGACGTTTATCAATGGCCTGTTTGATGGCTTCTTCATCAACCTCTTTAGGCTTTTGAAAGGTAATGTGGTAGCTGGTACCCATGGTTTCGCCCTGAATATAGTCATAAGTCGGAGCTTGTTGGCAGCCACCAAGCAGCAGTGAGCCTGTGATTGCCCCGGCCACTAGAGCCTTAGGGGTTAGTGATTTATGAGAAGAGTTAAGAGAGTCATTAGCAGCAGATAGGTAGGTCATAAGAGTCGTTTTATTAAAAAAAGAAAGAGAGGCTGATATAAGCGCTGGCCTATATCAGCAGTAGAAGAGCTATTTTAACGCCATTGCTCTGATTTTTGTGGGGCTTTATTAGGTTACTTTTGCCCCGCGAATAAGTTTATACAGTTTTGGCGGTGAGAGACGGTTCACTAAGGTTGCTAGTTTTTCTTTTCGGCCAGCAACAATGATGTATTCCTCGCCGCAAGCGAGGGCTTTTACCGTCTGCTTGGCAAAAGCTTTGGCTGTCAGCCCTTGGTCAGTAGCCTCATCCATGGTGCCTTGGACGCTACCATCACCCGTTAAGGCATTAATCGAGACATTGGTTTGGATAAAGCCTGGGAAGATGGTGGCCACACTAATATTTTTATCGCTTAATTCAGCACGTAAGCTATTGGCCCACATATGAATCGCTGCTTTGGCTGCCCCGTAAGCTCCGCGGTATTGAGTACCAAGCAAGCCCGCCACACTCGATACCATCACCACTTTACCGCCACCTTGTGCAATCATTTCTGGTAGCACTAATCGTGTCAGTCTGGTTTGGGCAAAATAGTCGATTTCCATCAGTTTGCGTTCTACCTCTTCTGCGGTATCCATAATCAATGAGCGCTGACTGACCCCAGCATTATTAATTAACCAATCCACAGAGACTGTTTTTTCGATAACTGTTGAGTATGCAGTTTCGGTTTGCGCCACATCTAAGATATCAAAAGGGACCACTAAGTGTTTTTTTGGGTTTTTGCATTTATTTTTGACCGCTTCTAACTTTTCGCTATTGCGGCCACTTAATATCACGGTGGCACCGCGGCGAGCAAACTCTAAAGTTAACGCTTCGCCAAGCCCACTTGAGGCACCGGTTATCCAAACGGTTAAATCCTTTAGCTTTGTTTTCATAAGCATCCTTTCTTACTTTCAATGGTATTGAACAATATTTATTAATAGGGGAGGGCGCTTTCTTATTTTTCAGGCTGTTTTGGCGACTTTTTATAATCGATAGCCATAAAAAAAGAGCCCCCATTGAGGCTCTTAATTTATCACATATTCATCAGCTGTGGTTTTTGCTGTAATTTGCGTTAGCTATTGAGATTAGCTATTAACCACCGAAGTCATCTAATAAGATGTTTTCATCTTCAACGCCTAGGTTATGAAGCATATCGATAACCGCTGCGTTCATGACAGGAGGCCCACACATGTAGTACTCACAGTCTTCTGGGTTTGGATGGTCTTTCAGGTACTCTTCATACAATACGTTATGAATGAATCCGGTGTAGCCGTCCCAGTTGTCTTCAGGCTGTGGATCAGATAACGCCACGTGCCATTCGAAGTTATCGAACTGCTCTTGTAGCATATCGTAATCTTCAACATAGAACATTTCGCGAACTGAACGAGCACCATACCAGAAGCTAATCTTACGATCTGAGTGTAGACGCTTCAGCTGATCGAAGATGTGCGAGCGCATAGGCGCCATACCTGCACCACCACCGATGAATACCATTTCTGCTTTGGTATCTTTGGCGAAGAACTCACCATAAGGACCTGAAACGGTAACTTTATCACCTGGCTTCAAGTTAAACACATACGATGACATCTTACCTGGTGGAATCCCTTTAGGACCACGAGGCGGAGGACTTGCGATACGAATGTTAAACTTGATGATGCCTTTTTCGTCTGGGTAGTTGGCCATTGAGTAAGCACGAATAACTTCTTCGTCTACTTTTGACACATAGTCAAACATACCAAACTGTTCCCAGTCACCACGATACTCTTCTGCAATATCGAAGTCTTTGTAGTGTACTTCATGCGGTGGCGCTTCAATCTGAACATAACCACCGGCACGGAAGTTAACTTCTTCACCATCAGGAATCTTCAATACTAGCTCTTTAATGAAAGTAGCTACGTTGTCGTTTGAAACAACTTCACATTCCCATTTTTGTACATCAAAGAACTCAGGATCGATTTCGATTTTCATGTCTTGCTTTACCGCAACCTGACAAGCCAAACGCATGTTGTCGCGGATTTCACCCTGAGTGAAGTGACCTTCTTCGGTCGGCAAGATCGAACCACCGCCCTCAATCACTTTACAGCGGCACTGGGCACAAGTTCCACCGCCACCACAAGCTGAAGATAAGAAAATACCTTCACTTGCTAGGGTTTGTAGTAGTTTACCACCGGCTGGGGTTACCACGTCATTGTCAGGATTGTCATTAATACGAATGGTGACATCCCCTGAGCTGACCAATCGTGAGCGGGCGACCAAAATAATCGCCACTAAGCTCATGATAATCAGGGTAAACATGGCGACGCCGCCAATGGCGGTACCAAATAACTCCATGATTTTTGTCCTTATTTAAATATTCAAATCGCTTGTTATCTATTAATAGGGCTTAGTAAGTCGATTAAATTGACATACCGCCGAATGACATAAATCCAAGCGACATCAATCCGACAGTAATAAAGGTAATACCTAGGCCGCGTAGTGGGGCAGGCACGTCCGAATATTTTAACTTCTCACGAATACCAGCCAATAGGGCAATAGCAAGAGCCCAACCAAAACCTGCACCCACACCATAAGTTAGGGATTCAGTAAAGTTATAATCACGCTCAACCATAAACAGAACACCACCCATGATGGCACAGTTTACTGTGATTAGTGGTAAGAACACCCCAAGCGCGTTGTATAACGCAGGAACGAACTTATCCAAGAACATCTCAAGGATTTGAACTGTGGCTGCAATTAAAGCAATGTAGCTTAATAAGCCTAAGAAGCTTAAGTCGATATCTGGGAAACCTGCCCAAGCCAACGCCCCATCTTTCAGGATGAATTGGTATAACAGGTTGTTAAGTGGCACGGTAATGGTCATTACCACGATAACCGCAACACCAAGACCGATGGCAGTCGATACTTTTTTCGATACTGCCAAGAAGGTACACATGCCTAGGAAATAGGCAAGCGCCATGTTTTCAATGAAAACAGACGTTATAAATAAACTAACATAATGTCCCATTAGTGACCTCCTCCATGAGCCATACCTTTCGATTGAGGCTTCATAACGAACTCAGGATCCTCAACTTGTTCAGGCTTCCAGGTACGGATAACCGCAATGAATAAGCCAATAATAAAGAAGGCAGAAGGGGGTAATAATAGTAAGCCGTTTGGCACGTACCAACCGCCACTTGTTACTGGGTTCAATAAAGTGATACCTAGAATACTACCGTTACCCAGTAGCTCACGAATCACAGCTACGAATAATAGAACCGCTGAATAGCCTAAACCGTTACCGATACCGTCTAAGAAACTAGGTACAGGTGGGTTACTCATAGCGAATGCTTCAGCACGACCCATAACGATACAGTTGGTAATAATCAAACCAACGAATACCGATAGAGACTTACTAACGTCATAAGCAACTGCTTTAAGCACTTGGTCAACCACGATTACTAAAGAAGCAATCACCGTCATCTGTACGATAATACGAATACTTGATGGAATACGGTTACGGATGATTGAGATGAAAAAGCTTGAAAAAGCGGTTACTAAAGTTAATGCAATACACATTACCAGCGCGTTTTTTACACTGGTCGTTACTGCAAGCGCCGAACAAATACCCAAGATTTGTAGAGCAATCGGGTTATTATCGAAAATCGGCGTGGTTAAGATTTTTTTAGTATCTGTTGCCATGTTATGCCTCCTCGCCCGTAGTGGTTTGAGTTTGAGCATTAGCTGCGCTATCAGGAGTGCCACCACGTAAATTATCTAAGAATGGCTTGTATCCACGGTCACCAAGCCAGAACTGGATAAGGTTTCTTACACCAACACTAGTCAGGGTTGCACCACTAATACCATCTACCCAGTTATCTTTGCTTTGACCGGCTTTGGTTACACCAGTAGCCACTTCACCGTTTTCGTCATAGGCATGGATACCTTGCCATTTTTCACGCCACTCTGGTTCTTCAATGCGGGCGCCAAGACCTGGGGTTTCTTTGTGCTCATACCAACTAATACCTTTCACAGTATTTAAGTCGCTTTCTAAAGTTAAGAAGCCGTACATTGTGCCCCAAAGACCGTAGCCATGTACCGGAAGTACCATAAGCTCTGGCTCACCATTGGCATCGTTTTTCACATAAACTTTTGCAAATTTAGGCACAGCACCGATACTTGCAGGGTCATCATTACCCAAATCAATGCTTAACGCTTTGTTTTTAGCCGCTTGGTTAGCATCATAGTTGTTAACATCTGTGATGCCAGCTTGAGATAAGTCAGCTTCAGCAGCGTACTCACCTTTTTCTAAATCAACCAATTTAATTTCGAAGTCAGCAAAGCGTTTTTCGACATCTTCGTTGGTATCTTGGGCTGGATCAAATAGACCGGCAGCCACTAAGATGTTTTTGTTACGGTCAAGCAGTTGGTTTTCAATTTGAGCTGGTTTTAAGCCTACTGCAACGGCGGATACCAATACGGAACACACCAAACATAAGACCAGCGCCACCATAATGGTGGTCATATTTGAGTTTGAGCTTTTCTTAGTCTGCTGGGACATGACGCATCCTCCGAGCCGTTTGACGTTTGATGTTTGCTTGAGTGACAAAGTAGTCAAATAATGGCGCAAACAAGTTAGCAAATAAGATCGCTAGCATAATACCTTCTGGGAAGGCTGGGTTGATGACACGAATAAGAACGGTCATAAAACCAATTAAAATACCATATGCCCAGCGGCCTTTATTGGTATGAGCAGCTGAAACTGGGTCTGTTGCCATAAATACCGCACCAAAAGCAAAGCCACCCAATACTAAGTGCCAATACCAAGGTAAGCTCATCATTAGGTTGTCGGCTGAACCAATGGCGTTAAATACCATTGAAGTTGCTACTAGACCGACCACACAGCCGGCGATAATGCGCCAAGAAGCAATGCGAGTCCAGATTAGAACTACCATACCTAATAAGATAGCTAGCGTAGAAACTTCACCGATACTGCCTTGCATGTTGCCTAAGAACGCATCCATCCAAGTGATGGCTGAGCCGTAAGCATCTACGAATTTATCAGGGGTTACGCCAATGGCCGCTAGACCTAAAGGAGTTGCTCCTGAGAAACCGTCAACAGCAGTCCAAACGGTGTCACCTGACATATAGGCAGGGTAAGCGAAGTATAAGAACGCACGACCTGATAGGGCAGGGTTTAAGAAGTTTTTACCCGTACCACCGAACACTTCTTTAGCAACCACAACACCGAAGCTAATACCTAGAGCCACTTGCCATAATGGGATATCTGGTGGTAAACATAGTGCGAATAGTACCGAGGTTACGAAGAAACCTTCGTTAACTTCGTGACCGCGAACCACGGCGAAAATGATTTCCCAAGCAATACCAACCGCGAAGGTTACGATATAAATAGGTAAGAACTGCATGGCGCCATAAACGAAGGCGGCCCAAATGCTGTTCGGATCGTAGCCAACTAAGCCAGTAATGGCCGTACGCCAACCTTCAGGCTGAAGACCTAATTGCTGAATGGCAGTTAAGGCTTGGAAACCAACGTTGTACATACCCCAGAACATAGCAGGGAAGGTACATAGCCACACCATAATCATGATGCGTTTTAAGTCAATACCATCACGAACGTGAGACGCTGAGTGAGTGGTTGTACCAGGCTGACGTAAGAATGTATCGAACATTTCGAACACAGCGTAGTATTTTTCGTATTTGCCACCTTTTGTGAAGCTAGGCTCTAAGCGGTCAAACATATTGTGTAAAAATTTCATCAGCGTTAGCCCTCCAGCTCGATGCGAGTTAAGTTATCACGCAAGATGTCACCAAACTCATATTTGCCTGGTGAAACAAAGGTACATAGCGCCAGATCTTCTTCATCCAACTCTAACGCGCCAAGCTCAACTGCTGAAATAATGTCTTCAACGACTAGAGCACGTAATAATTGAGTAGGTAGGTAGTCTTGTGGCATAACTTCTTCAAACACACCGATTGGCACCATCGCACGAGGTGAGCCATTGCTTGATGTGGTGAAGTTGTACTTTTTACCTTTAAAGAACTGCGAGATATAAATTGGCAGTTTTGAGAAACGGTTAGCACCAATGCTAAAGAAGTGGAACGCTGGACGTTCATAACCTTCTTCTAATACGCTTACTTGGTTATGGAAACGACCTAAATAAGAAGTAGTAGCAATGGTTTTACGGCCCGATAGTACAGAACCGGTAATAATGCGGTTGTCACCAGCATTTAATTTACCTTGTGTCAGTTCCGTTAAGTCCGCACCACGTTCAGTAACTACCAAGTGTGGGTTTTTCACACCAGGGCCTGCTAAGCTGATTAAACGACGGGTATAAATTTTACCTGTGGTAAACAGCTTACCAATAGCAATCACGTCTTGGAAACCAATGGTCCAAACGGTAACGTTACGGCTAACAGGGTGCAAGAAGTGAATATGAGTGCCCGCATTACCTGCAGGGTGTTTACCTGCGAAGGCATGGTATTCAGTGCTATTGCCCGCTGCAGTATTGGCTACTTTAGAGGGGTTAGCATTGCCATGGTGACAAACATAAGTTTTTGGTGATAAGGTAGAAAGTACGGCAAGTCCGTCATCAAAGGCCTGTTGCTCTTGTTGAATCAGCAACATAGGGTCATACGCCAATGGATTGGTATCCATAGCGGTGACAAAAATGGCTTGTGGACGGGAGCCAATTTCTGGAGTACGGCTGTATGGACGAGTACGGAGAGCGGTCCATTCACCAGATTTGATTAATTGCGCTTCAACAGCTTCAGAATCAAGCCCAGCCAGTTCATTAGAAGCATATTGCTCGAACGTAACCTCATTAGCATCGGCACCGGCATTGGGGTCAATCTCAATAACCATGCTTTCGAATACTCGGCGTTCACCACGGTTAATGGCGATGACTTTACCTGAGGCAGGTGCAGTATAAATCACCCCAACACGTTTTTTATCTTCAAAAACGGGTTGGCCTTTAGTGACTATATCACCTTCTTTAACGCTCATCGTAGGCTTCATACCGACATAGTCGTAGCCCACAACTGCAACGTGCTTTGGAGAATGCTGGGTGATTTCACTGCTGGGTGCGCCAGCAATGGGCAAATCAAGCCCCTTTTTGATGGTAATCATAAGCGAACTTATTCCATAAGCGAAGAAATGCCAGACGTCCTGTCGGTAGTGAACAAGCCACGAACGGTATGGTGACCGAGAGAGAATCTTGCTGGGATAAGAGCATGTAGCAACAGTACGGCAAAACGAATCTCGGAGCGATATCTCGTAAAATTTTTGGATAAATTATAACGAGCAGTGAGACCTGTGCTAATCTCTTAACATAGAAGACAGTGGCGACTGGCTACCAAAATACATATACAATATAACCTAGGATTATACGTTAAATTACCCTAAAATTGCCAGTCTGTTTCCAACTTTTAACCATTTAGGTCTGTGTGTGTCAATCACACCGTGTTTTGTACAAACTTTATTTATTTTAAACGCTTCTTATAACAAAGGTCTTTGATATGCTTACTCAACCAAATTCTAACTTAAATAACTCTACAGACAATTTAAATAAAAATACGGCGCCTTTGCTTATTCCAGCGATTGATTTAAAAGATGGTAAATGTGTGCGTCTAAAACAAGGCCGTATGGAAGATGACACCGTTTTCTCAGATGATCCGGTTGCCATGGCCACACGCTGGGTAAATGAAGGGGCTCGCCGACTACATTTGGTAGATCTTAATGGCGCCTTTGATGGTGTACCGGTGCATAAGAATGTGGTGATGGAAATTGCTAAGGCACATCCAACTTTACCGGTACAGCTTGGCGGTGGTGTACGTAGTTTACAAACCATCGAGCATTATCTGACTGCTGGCCTAACTTATATCATCATCGGCACCAAGGCCGTTGAAAACCCTGAGTTTGTAGAAGAAGCTTGTCGTGAATTTGCGGGTCACATTATTGTCGGTATTGATGCCAAAGATGGTTTAGTAGCTACTCATGGTTGGGCCAATGTGACAGACGTGAAGGCTACTGACTTGGCGAAGCGTTTTGCAGATGCTGGCGTTTCTTCTATCGTATATACCGATATTGCCCGTGACGGTATGATGCAAGGGGTTAACGTTGAGCAGACAGTTAACTTAGCACGTGAAGGGGGTCTGCCGGTTATCGCATCAGGCGGCGTGACGGATATGAAAGACATTGAACTACTAAAGCCTTATGGCGATTGTCTAGAAGGTATCATCACTGGCCGCGCTATTTATGAAGGCACCCTAGACTTAGGAGAAGCCCAAGCCTATTTAGACAAATAATTTAAGTAGGATAAATACCTAGGGTAGAGAGTTATTAAATAAATAGTTGTTAATAAATAGTTATCTAATGGCTATCTACTCTACTAACTGCTCTACTAAGAGGTTACCCCAGTTATTTGGATTAAGGCACACCATAGAACACAGCAAAACAGGATACTCATGTTGCCAATGTTACCCCCATTACAACGGCCTGAAACAGAGGTTGAAGCTACTCAGTACATAAAATCTAAGGTTGCTCAAAGTCAGAAACACGGGTTTGGCTTGCTGATGCTGCTCAGTATTTGCTTACTGTGTTTGCCAGCACAAGCTTTAACCAATGACACATCTGTAGATCAAAACCCAGATGCCAGTTTAAAGCTGATAGATACCGAAGCCTCTGACAAAGGTGCAGAGGGTGAGGCCGATTCTGAAGGCAGTGAGGAAGGAGGGTCTGAGGTACAAGCCGCAGAAGCTTCGGAGGCTCGTGAACCGGCAAATGTCCCTGCAGCAGGTAATCTGACGGATAAAGACACCGTTATCGCGACCAAACCTGATCAGGTCAATGATCAGGACATTAAGCAGCGTATCAGTGGTATTTATTCTGAAATTGAGGGGTTAAAAGCCCTGAACGTCAGCGTTAATCAGGGGGTAGTCAGCCTATCTGGTGAAGTGCCCAATGAGAAGAAGGCCCAGCAAGCCATTAGTTTGGCCAATAGGGTAAGTGATGTGGTCGCTGTCGAAGACCGCATTAGTCGCACCTTGGATGTTCAAGATAATGTCACTCCGGTCATTAGTGCCTTAAATCAGCAATTCCGTAGCTTTATTCACGCCCTGCCTTTATTGCTAGTTGCCATTGTGGTGTTCTCCATCGTGGTTTGGTTCGGCTCTTGGCTGGCTCGCCGCGACCCTTTGTGGCAGCGTATTACCCCAAATCCCTTTATTGCTGAGCTTCTAGCCCAAACGGTTAAGGTTCTATTTATCATTATCGGCTTGCTATTGGGCTTAAGCTTAATAGGGGCTGAAGCGATAATTGGTACGTTATTAGGAGGGGCAGGGGTCATTGGTATTGCGGTAGGTTTCGCAGTCAAAGATACCATTGAGAATTATATTGCCTCGCTGATGCTAAGTATTCGCCAACCCTTTCAGGCTAGAGATTTTGTCAGTATCAATGGGCAGGAAGGTATTGTGGTGCGTTTAACCAGCCGGGCGACCATCTTAATGACCTCTGATGGCAACCAGTTGCGTATTCCCAACTCTGAAGTGTTTAAAGCCACTATTTTAAACTACACCAAAAACCCAGAGCGTCGATTTACTTTCCAGTTGGCTATGGATACCAATGATGATCCTTTAGCGGCGATTAAAGTGGGTATTGAGGCGGTTAGAGCGTTAGACTTTGTGCTAGATCACCCCAAATCTGCTTGTATCATTACTGAGGTAAGTGACTCTAATATTAAGCTTGAGTTCCAGGTTTGGGTGGATCAAACCCATACAGACATTACCAAAGCGCGTAGTATTGCTATTAGAGAGGCAAAGCATGCCCTAGAGAATAACGGCTTTATCTTGCCTGAGCCGACCTATCGCATGCACCTTGATGGTGAGGTAGAAGAAGCACTTATTAAGTATCTTGCAGCTTGGGAACAAAATAGCTCTAAGGTTACGGCCCACAACCCTGAGCTTATTAAAGAGCTTACCGAAGAGGTCTTAGCTAGCAGTAAAAAACGCACAGCAGAGACTTTAGAAAAAGAAAGGGCTAAGCAGCGCGCCAGAGAAATTCTTGGAGATGAGCAAGTTGAAGAAGTGCTCGATGCTCGACCTGATCCGAAACTGATGCAAAAGGTAGAAGAGGAAATTCAGGACAATACGGGTGATAAGGACTTGCTTGATTGCAATAGCCCACAAGAATAACCTTGATGCTTATTTAGGGTTACAAACAGTAATCACAAACTACCTAAAACTATGTATAATCACTCATTATGAGTAGATTATTAAGCATAAAACAAGCAGCTAATCAGTTAGGCGTTTCCGTCTCAACTCTACGAAGATGGGATGAGACAGGTGTGCTTGTCGCCCAAAGAACACCCAAAGGCCATCGTCGGTATGACTTATCTAAAATAAACCCCAACCTGACTCGTAATAAGGTGGAGCAACAACGTAAAACCATAGCTTACGCTCGTGTTTCGAGTCATGAACAGAAGCCCGACTTACAGCGTCAGATTGAGATTCTTGAGCTGTATTGCTCTTCTCAAGGCTGGTCATTCGAGGTGATTAGCGATCTAGGCAGTGGTATGAACTACCATAAAAAAGGCTTGAAACGCTTGCTTGATGGTATTTTAGACAACAAGATAGACAGGCTAGTGCTAACCCATAAAGATAGATTACTGCGTTTTGGGGCAGAACTTGTTTTTGCTTTGTGTGAAGCTCGTCAAGTTGAAGTGGTTATCATTAATCAAGGT
>NZ_FUGD01000015.1 GCF_900162815.1 Psychrobacter pasteurii
ATTTGTTCGGCTAGTTTTTTTAGTTCTGTTTCTTTTGTCATTGCTTATTCTCCTTTACTATGGATTATAAGCAGTTACACAAAGTTTAGGAAAGTCTCGTTGGTACGACAGGTGCGGTGTTTGTCAACATAGTTGTCACCATTTAATGAATTAGGCGACTCGCATCTTATCAATCGATTTTGGCTCTTTTACTGGATTTAAAGTCGTTGGCGGCACAGGTGTACAAACTCTCACCTCTCGGCCACCCCAGCGCGCAGGATTTAATGCTTTCGCACTGTCTATCGTCTGCTTACGCTTTGCTAGAATGACTTTATCCTCACCCATATGGCGCTTATTAGGGGTCACAAAGCGAAGCTGACTGTGCTTATGCTCCATGTTATACCAATGAGTAAACCTAAGCACCCATTGCCTTGCACTATCTAGGCTACTAAAGCCCTCTGTTGGCCAATTCGGGCGGTACTTGCACGTCTTAAATAAAGATTCGGCAAACGGATTATCATTGCTCACCCGAGGTCTGCTATAAGAAGTCACCACCCCAAGCTCATAAGCTTTCATCCGCATCGTTTGCGCCTTCATCGGTGCCCCATTATCAGAATGTAGAACTAAGCCTGAATGCAAACACTTCTCTTTA
>NZ_FUGD01000051.1 GCF_900162815.1 Psychrobacter pasteurii
GCAGATAAAGTGTTAACCCATCACTGATGGGTTAAAAAAAGCGGTGAGTTCCACCGTGTTAGCCTGTGGAGACGATGTAAGACCTGAGTGTAATCACAATGGCAGACGTCTATGAAGCAGGAAGAAAACGCTAAAACTATGTGAGTAGGTTTAGGTAAGTTTTTCGGAACGGTTGCTCCAAATATATTAGCAATACCTTATCGCCCTGTATTGCTGTAAAATCATATCCATCTAATATTCACTTAACTTCAGAGTTTAATAAATTATGTCGCAAGCTCAAATTGATGAAATCTTTGCGTTATTAGATAGCGCAGCCAAAGTACTGATTGATCAAGGTATATTGCCGAATGACTGGCAAAATAACAGTCAAATCACGCGCAGTAAAAGCCCTGAGCATGGCGATTATGCCAGTAACATCGCTTTAACTGCTGCCAAAGCCGCGAAGTCTAACCCGCGTGCTCTAGCAGAACAGCTGACCGCCGCTTTGCCTGAAAATGACAGCATTGCTAAGTTAGAAGTAGCTGGACCTGGATTTATTAACATCTTTTTAAATAGTGATGCTAAGTTTGCGGTATTAGACGTTATTTTTGATAAAAATGAGCGTTACGGCTTAACGGATGAGTTCTCTGACAAGAAGATTCAAGTAGAGTTCGTTTCTGCTAACCCAACCTCAAGCTTACATGTTGGTCATGGCCGCGGTGCTGCCTTTGGTATGAGTGTGGCAAACCTGCTTGAAGCAGTAGGCTATCAAGTGACCCGTGAATACTATGTCAACGATGCCGGTCGTCAGATGGATATTTTAGCGACCAGTACCTATCTTCGTTATTTGCAGGTGTGTGGCGAAGAGATTAGCTTCCCAGTTGGTGGTTATCAAGGCGAGTATGTCACCAATATCGCAGAAGAAATCAAAGCGGAAAGTGGCGATAAATATCTACATCCCTACAGCGTCATCAGTGACAATGCACCAGAAGATGAAGTATCTGCAGTAAATGAAGCTGGTGAAAAAGAAGTGGTTTCTGGCGATAAAAACGCGCATATTGATGTGCTGATTGCCAACAGTAAACAAGCTTTAGGTACAGAAGGCTACGAAGTATTCTTAAATGCCGCGCTGAATGAAATTCTTGACGACATCAAAGATGATTTAAATGACTTTGGCGTTCGCTTTGAGCAGTGGTTTAGTGAAAAATCGATTGCTGATGAGATTGAGCCGGTATTAGCAGAGCTTGAAAGCAAAGGTCATTTGTATGAAAAAGATGGCAACACTTGGTTCCGCTCTACCGACTTTGGCGATGAAAAAGACCGTGTGGTTCGCCGTGCTAATGGTCTAACCACTTACTTTGCATCAGATATTGCTTATCACAAAAACAAGTTTGAGCGTGGATTTGATACGGTAATTAATGTGTGGGGTGCTGACCACCACGGCTATATCGCTCGTGTGCGTGCTGCGCTAACTGCCTTAGGTATCGATGAAAAACGTTTAGAAGTTATTTTGGTTCAGTTTGTGGCGCTATGGCGCGGTGAAGAGAAAATCCAAATGTCTTCTCGCTCAGGTAAGTTTGTGACCTTACGTGAACTGCGTGCAGAAGTGGGTAATGATGCGGCGCGTTTTTATTATGTGGCTCGTAAACCAGAAGTTCACATTGACTTTGACTTAGAGCTGGCCAAGTCACAAAGTAAAGACAACGCGGTTTATTACATCCAATATGCTCATGCCCGTGTGTGCAGCGTGCTTGAAAAGATTGTTGCCAAAGGCTTCGATGTGGATGATGCCCAAGGTAAAGCCATGCAAAACTTACTGAGTGCCGAAGCGGAAAGTGAGCTAATTAAGCTATTGGCTGCTTATCCTGCTACTTTAAAACGTGCGGCCACTGGTTATGACCCACACGTCTTGACCAATTACTTAAAAGATTTGGCCTCATTATTCCACGCTTGGTATAACGACAATCGTATTTTACCAGTCAGTATTATTGCTGATGAAACGCCAAGCCAAGAAGAGCTAGACTTAATGCAAGCCCGTTTACGTCTGTCTAAGGCTGTGCGTCAAGTGTTGGCCAATGGCTTGAGCCTACTAGGGCTATCAGCCCCTACCAGCATGTAGTAGTCCGTTGATGAGCTTGGGCTAATTGTTTTCTATGCTTAACATCCCCTATAAGTTAATCACTGGTTTAATTTGCTATGATTGGCTTATAGGGCTATTTACAATTTTAAAAAACATGGCCTGACTGAATCATACATGGAGAAAATTTATGTTAGCAAAAAGACCCAAGGGTAAAGGTACCGTAGAAAGGCACCAAAGTGGTGGGGCAGCAAGCCTACTGTGGATGTTCGTTGGCGCAGTAATTACCATAATGTGTATCTTGGTACTGTATCTATGGAATCCATTTGATATTGGAGCAGAGACTAAGGTCGAAAAGCGCACAGTTGAGCCGATCAATCAGCCCAAGTCTGAAACTAACGACTTTGAATTCTATGATTTACTCCCCGATCAAGAGATGATTAGCTTGCCGGATGAGGCGGTATTTATAGAAGATGAGCCCTCTACCAGTACCGGTGATTTACAGCCAGACGTGGTGTTAACTCAGCCAACAACTGAGCCGAGAGATCGTGACAATAGCATTCGTAATACTGAAAACTTAGGTATCTCAGAAGACAGAACCATCAATCCTGTGCCTAATCAGCAGGCCCCTAGCGGTGAGCAAGAGATTGTCATTGTGGAAGAAGAAGGGACCTATGACGATCCAATACCAGAGGCTAATCAGGGCGCCAATAATCAAGGTGCGGCTGCACGAGGCAGCAAGAGCAATAATGCAGCACAAGCTGCTGCTAAGCCTGCGCCAGCAAAGCCAAGCTATATCTTACAGATTAATAGCTTTAGCAGTGCAGAAGAGGCGGATAAACGCCGTGCTCAAGTGCTAATGGCGGGTGTGGATGCCCATGTGGTCAAGAACAAGCTGTCTAATGGTCAGGTGGTTTATCAAGTGGTTTCACCGACTATAACCAACCGCCAAAATGTGATGGCTGCGCAGCAAAGATTACAAAATAACGGTATTGATTCCTTAGTTGTTGAACAACGCCGTTAACATACATAACCCTTAATCTGAAGGTGTGTTTACTATGGCAAAAGTTTCTTCTATTACTCGAGTACTGCAAATTATCGAAGCAGTGTCTTATGCAGCCAAGCCAATCACACCGCTGGAGCTGTCGCAGCAGCTTGATATCCCTAAGCCCACGATTCATCGACTGTTACAGCAGTTGATAGAAGAGGGGTTTGTTATGGTAGATATCGCTGGCGGCATTGTCGCTGGGCGCCGAGTACGCAATATGAGTGTCGAGTTGTGGCAGCAGCGTCAGTTTTATAGTGAGCGCCATGTTATTTTGCAGCGCCTAGTACGTGATGTAAAAGAGACGTGCGGGATTAGTGTGCCGCACAATATGCACATGATTTATACCAATCGTGCTAAGACTGATTTGCCGTTACAGATTTATTTGCCAGTAGGTTCTAAATCACCGATGTGGTGTACGGCAACGGGTAAGCTTTATCTGAGCCAGCTGTCGCCTGAAAGACGCAGTAAAATGCTACAAAATTTAAGCTTGGATAAATTCACCAAGAATACCATCACCGATATTGATGAGCTGAACAAAGCCTTAGATGCCATTGCCAAAACAGGTATTGGTATCGACAATGAAGAGTTCATATCGGAAATGGTCGCTGTCTCTGTGCCTATTTTAGATAAAAAAGACCGTTACTTAGCGTCTTTATATATGCATGCCCCAACGGTACGGGTATCACTTGAGGATATGATGCAGACGGTGCCTCGTTTACGTGAAGCGGCGCTAGATATTCAAACTCTGGTTTATGAGCTGCAAAGCTAAAGTTAGCTTAAGTGATGAAATGAGAGTAAATACAAATAAGCCCAAGTCATGATGACTTGGGCTTATTGTTTGTGAGCGTTTAAAGCAATTAAGACTGGTTTAGTACGCTGCTGTCAAAATGAGCCATGATGCTTGAGAAATCTTTTTCATTGTGCTCTTTGATGTGATCGTCATACAAGGCTGTGGCTTGAGCGCCCATAGGAACCTCAGCGCCGATATCTTCAGCAGCTTGCAAGGCCAAATGCAAGTCTTTGTGCATGTGTTGACTCATAAAGCCGCCTGTGTAGCCACGGCTTGAAGGCACTTGTTCTAAGATACCAGGGTAGGGGTTGTAAACTTCTAAGGTCCAGTTGCGTCCTGAGCTTTGAAGCATAATCTCTGATAGCACTCCAGCGTCTAGGCCATTTTTAACCCCAAGGTTAATGGCTTCAGCGGTGCCACTCATCAAGATGCCCAGAAGCATGTTGTTGCAGATCTTGGCGACTTGTCCTGCGCCACTGCTGCCGGCATGAAAGATGTTTTTGCCCATGGCCTGCAAGATAGGTTCGGCTCGATTAAAGGCACTGTCTTCACCGCCTACGATGAAGGTCAGCGTACCAGCTTCTGCACCCGCTGTGCCGCCAGACACTGGCGCATCAACGATATCAATGCCTTTGGCCGTGGCAATACTGGCCACTTTTCTAGCTTCTGCTGCATCAATGGTGGAGCTATCAATAACGAGCGTACCACTCGGTAAATCTGATAATAACCCTTGCGGTGTTAGTTCATTGGCTTCAGCGTCACCTAAATAAACGGTTTTCACATGCTTGCTAGCAGGTAGCATGGTAATCACAACTTGGGCGCCTTTTACAGCTTCCTGCAGCGAACTTGAAGTTTTTGCACCGGCATCGGCCAGTTGCTTCTGTGCTTGCTCTGATAGATCAAATACGGTCACGTTGTAGCCGTGTTTTAATAAGTTTTTGGCCATCGGTCCGCCCATATTACCAAGACCGATGAAGGCTACATGGGTATTATTGTTCTGAGTAGTTTGCTCTGTCATATCATCACTCCTTGATGAGTATAGGGATAAATTATTTTTCTGTTAGCGAGTTGGCTGCAAATGAGTCTGACCCTAACCAGTCTTCAAAGATATGCTTACCGGCAGGGTAGGGATTATCAAAGTGGCTGGCGATATAGGCGCTGCCTGCATCATCTAGACAGCTCTCTAATGTGCGTGACCAGTTTGGATTTTTGTCTTTATCAATCAGTAGCGCACGAACCCCTTCTCTAAAGTCAGGGTTATTGGCGCAGTGCACAGCGACGTTGGCTTCTAAATACAAAATCTGCTCAAGCGAGTAGTCCTTCACGCGGTGATACAGCTCATAAGTTAGCGCAGCCGTTACCGGACAGCCGGCACGGTAAGTAGCCAAGGCACGCTGCGCCCATTTATCATTAGCAAACTCTGAATCAAGTTTGGCAATCGCTTCATCGTTCTGCAGTAGGGCATCAATCTCTTTTAGGCCACCGCTGACCATCATCGCCTTGATGGTTTGCCAGTGCTCAGCGAGTTTACTGGGAGCTAAATCGGCAGGCGTGTTTTGCGATAACGCTGATAAACATTGACTGGTAGTGTGGCTGGCATCAGTGGTTAAGCCATTCGACTCTGTGTTTGAGTCGGAGTTATCTTGCCAATCTGCTTTGGCCAACGCATCAATCACTTGTTGATAGCCATCGCTTGGTAGGGCGTATTCGGCAAGGCTAGCAAACTGAGCGTCACTGCCATTACACAGGGCACCGGTTAAGCCTAAAAATAGGCCAGTTTTGGCCGGCATGCGTTGTAAGAACCAGCTGCCTGATGCGTCTGGGAATAAGCCAATGCTAATCTCAGGCATTGCAAATTTGGTGGTCTCAGTGACGATACGATGGCTACAGGCGGCCATTAAGCCCATACCGCCGCCCATAATGATGCCATTGCCCCATAAGATAATTGGCTTGCTGTAAAAATGCATTTGGCGATATAGGGCGTATTCGCTACCAAAAAAGTCAGTCGCATAAGGGTTTGGCATCGGTGGGTTATCGACCATGCTGTCATACAGCTTACGAATATCACCGCCGGCACAGAAGGCTTTATCACCAGATCCACGCAGTAACACGGCCACAACTTTGTCATCATCTTGCCACTGTGTGAGCTGCTCGCTCATTAGCTGACACATATCCACGCTTAAGGCGTTCAGTGATTTAGGTGAGTTTAAAGTCATTTCACCAATGACATGACCTGAGTCAGTAGCATGTGTATTGAACAGTACGGAAGCTTGAGAGGTTTCGTTTTGCATAGCAGAACCCTTTTGAAAACAGTGCTTCTGGTAGTGAAGCGATTAATCTTAAAAGAGGGCTTAGACCTGTGCAGGAATCGTGTGACACAGGTCTAAGTAAACGGATTTATTTGTTGGTCCACGTTGGTTTACGCTTTTCTAGAAACGCATTTACCCCTTCGGTTTGATCTGCTGTATCAAAAAGTTTAACGAATGCTTCACGCTCATTGATTAGGTTATAAGCAGGTGGTGTGTGTCTAGCCGCTTGCACTAACTGTTTGGATAAGGTCACCGATACGGGCGATTGGTTGGCAACTTTTTGGGCAAGTTTTAATGCTGTGTTCAAGCCTTCGCCTTTTTCGATCACTTCTTCGACTAGACCAATGCGTAGCGCAGTGTCTGCATCGACACGCTCACCACATAAAATCATACGCTTGGCCCAGCCTTCACCAACCAGCCAAGGTAGGTTTTGAGTACCGCCAGCACAAGGCAGTAGGCCAACCGCTGCTTCAGGAAGCGCCATCACCGCATGGGATTCTGCAATACGAATGTCACAGGCCAAAGCAGTTTCTAGACCACCGCCCATGGCGTAACCATTAATCGCTGCGATGCTCACGCCGCGGTAGTTCGATAGTGCTTCAAAGGCTTCACCAAATGCAATTGCCATAGAGATAGCATTGCCTTTATCCCCATCGGCAAAAGTATTTAGGTCTGCACCGGCTGAGAAGAATTTCTCACCGTCACCGTGAATAACTAGCGCATAGACGGAATCGTTGTTATTTAAGTCAGTCACCAGCTGTTTTAAAGAGGCTAGACTCTCTGCCGTCCAGGTGTGGGCAGGTGGGTTATTTAAGGTAAGGGTGGCCACATGGCCGTCAATCTTAAGATCTAGGTTGGTGTAATTGCTCATAATATCCCTATTTTTTTATATTAACTATTTTGTATTTTTACTAACTAACGTAAGCTGTCTAACGCACCGTCACTCATCATTTTGCGTGACACGATGACGCGCATAATCTCGTTAGTGCCTTCTAAAATCTGATGCACACGCAGGTCGCGCACATGACGCTCAAGTGGGTATTCGTTCAGATAACCATAACCGCCATGCAATTGCAGTGCTTCATTGGCAACCGCAAAGCTTAAGTCAGTGGCTAGGCGTTTGGCCATAGCGCAGTAGGTGGTGGCGTCTGAGTGTTTTTGATCGACTTTATTGGCCGCTAAATACAGCATCTGACGGGCGGCAATGGTTTGAGTCAGCATATCTGCTAATTTAAATTGCACAGATTGTAGTTCGGCGATAGCGCTACCAAACTGCTTGCGCTCTTGCACATAGTTTAGTGCTGTCTCTAATGCTGCTTGAGCGGTACCGACTGCGCAGATACCGATATTGATACGACCGCCGTCAAGGCCTTTCATGGCAAACTTAAAGCCTTCGCCTTCACTGCCAAGCAAGTTTTTGGCAGGGATTTTGACGTCTTTGAAATGAATGGTGCGGGTAGGCTGTGCTTTCCAGCCCATTTTGTGCTCGTTTTTACCGTAGCTAATGCCATCACTGTGTGCATCGACCACAAAGGCAGATACGCCTTTAGGGCCAGCATCGCCAGTGCGCGCCATAACCACTAGGATATCGGTTGAGCCTGCGCCTGAGATAAAGGTTTTTTCACCATTTAATAGATAGAAATCTTCGCCGTCTTGTTTGACAGCTTTTGTGGTAAGAGAGCCTGCGTCAGACCCTGCATTGGGTTCGGTGAGACAGTAACTTGAAAGTAACTCGCCGCTGACCAGTCTAGGAACAATATCAGCGCGGACGTCATCTTTGGCATATTCGCCAATCATCCAGGTGACCATATTATGGATACTGATGTAGGCTGCAACGGCGGTGTCGCCCCAAGCCAACTCTTCAAAGACGATGGCAGAATCTAAGCGCGGAAGGCCTAACCCATCATAATCTGGGTTGGTGTATAACCCTAAAAAGCCAAGTTCGCCTGTTTTTTTAATGACATCAACGGGGAAGTAGCTGTCTCTATCCCACTCGGCGGCGTTAGGTTTTAATTCTTTTTGGGCAAATTGGCGCGCGGTTTGTTGATACGCCAACTGATCATCAGTTAATGCAAAATCCATATGCTATTATTCCTATATAAACAGACAGTCGTCCAAATCTTAAAAGCTTTTTTGCTTTTTACTTATTAATTTAATTATTTAACAACTTAAGTGCCTAAGAAATCAAGCACTTATGCTTTATTTAATCATTTTAGCAGAGGAAACAGTTGTGCGCTGATCAAAATGTGCCACCAAAAATATAGATAATGACACAAGCACAATGCCTATAGCCTGAACCTTTTGACTTCCTCCCCTCGCTAAACCGAGGGGATTCCTACAGCTAGACGGTCAAGCCCGACCGCGAGGATGTTCTTAGCAGCATTGATATCTCTATCATGCCATGTGCCACACTCAGCACAAGCCCATCCTCTTATTCCAAGTCCTGCTCTACCTTTCGGACTACTATCACTTATTTTGTGGCAGTACGAGCAGGTCTGGGTAGTGTAACTCTCATTTACGATCTCAAACTGACAACCTGCATGCTTGCATTTATATTCCAGTTGTCGTTTAAGTTCAAACCATCCTGCATCGTATGTCGATTTAGCTAGGTTGGTCATCGAATTGGTAAATGAGCGTGATTTAACATCACCAACTACAATTAAGGCATTATCCTTAACTAATTGGGTAGTGAATTTATGAATTAAGTCTAATCTTGTATTTTTTATTTTGGCATGAATGGCTTTAACACGTTTTTTATTCTTGGCACGCTGGGCTACTGCTAATTTATTCGCCCATTTTTGCGTTTGCTTAATAGTTAGCTTGTCACCATTTGATGTGGTTGCAGACTCTTTTAAGCCTAAATCAATTCCAACGCTGCCCTTACCACTTACTTGTTTGGGGGAGTCTTTAACAGTAATACACGCATACCAACGATTACGACTGTCTTGTACTATCTCTAAGGTGTTGATTTGATATAGGCTTAGGTTGTAGCTATCGAATACATCGATGAGGAGCTTTTGACCTTTAGATAAGGATAGCTGAATTGTTGATTTAAGTGCTTTTTTGCCTGTTTGTCTTGTACTTAGATACTTGATAGCAGATTTTTTAAAAGGTATCCAACCCAGTGATTTACGCTTGGCATCAGCTCTATTGGTACGCCAGCTAAGTTTGGCTTTTTTAAATTGTTTACGTGATTTAGCGTGTGTCTCATTGATAGCTTGTAAGGTCTGACTGTGTAATCCTAAATACTGGCCACTTCCTTTGGTATACTCACTTAGATCATAAGCACTAAAAAACTTACCAGTACGTTTTAGATGCTCAAAGCAAAGTGCATTAATATAGTTCCACACGAAGTTCACTGAACCGCTTAGCTGATTCAGCTCTTTTATGTGTTTGTCTTTAATGCGTAGCTTGAGTGTTTTCATATGCTTAGTATGGCAAGATTAATTTTAGCTTACA
>NZ_FUGD01000109.1 GCF_900162815.1 Psychrobacter pasteurii
CGTGTGTTTGGTTGATCTGCATTAAACTGGCGCTTTAAATAGTTCTTTGCAATCTTGCCTTGTACGCCTTTATAAGAGCGATACCTTTGTCGTCTAATCTGTGCGCTTAAGTTTAAATGACGCATCAGCTTGGCTATGAGCTTATGATTATGATGCAGACCTAACTGCTTTAGCGCTGCTGTTATTCTACGGTAGCCGTACCTGCCTTTATGCTGGTGATATAGTGTGGCAATACGCTGTTTTAAGTCAGCATGCTTATCTTTATCAACAAGCTTTGCTCGATGGTAATAAAAGACGCTTTTGGGCATCTTAGCGATGTCTAGCAAAGCTGATAAAGGATAATCTTCCCTTAGTCCTTCGATGAGCCTTGCTTTTTGCTTGCTTGTTCCTGCTCCCTGAGCAAGGCATCCAGCTTTTTTAGGTAGGCATTCTCCGCACGTAGGTATTCATTCTCACGCTTAAGCTCCGCTAGTGTCTTTTCATCATCTGGCTTGTCTGTGATATAGGGTTTACTCATGGCGGTTCTACCTTGATATTTAGAAGTGAGTCCAGACAAGCCTTGTAGCCGATATGCTTTGTGCCAGTGGCTTATTAATGCCGGTGAGCTGATGTTGAATTTCAATGCCACCTCAGATTGACTTAAGCCTTGGGTAAGCATCGTTGTAATCACTTCGTGTTTAAACTCGCGACTATAGCAGGCTTTACTGATCTTTGGCTTTATAGCATCTATACCACCGCTTTGATATTGCTTCACCCATTTATGTACAAATTGTGGGTTTACATTAAACTTCTTAGCTGTGGCAGCTTCAGTATGTCCTTGCCTATAGTATGCTATGACTTTTATCTTAAAGTCTAGGTCGTAACGCATAAAAATACCCCATAAGTTGTGTCCAACTTATGGGGTTCAGTTCATTAGGACTCTTTTTTTATGGCTATTATTTGAACGAAAACTACTTTTGAATGAAAACTTTTTTTGAATTAAAGGGCAGCCAAACCGGATAACAATCTGTCATAAGCCATTTTATCTTGAACATTTTGATAGCTAGATAACTTAATATCTTCAATTAAGCTCATTACCTGCTGAATACTGTCTAAACTAAGCTCATTGATGGACACGTATCCTGACAGCTCTAAATCTGACTGTAGTGGCTTTAGTCCTAAGCTTTGACGGCTAAAGTCCATCAGCATAAACTCAGATAATTTAATAAAATCCTCTATCGATAAATTCTTTTGCCAATAATCGCTAGCGGCGGTGCTACTGCGTTTACCCACTCGCAAGGCCAGCCACACCTTAATCCAAGTATCGCGAAATTTATACCAGTCACTTCCCAGCATATCTATCGCTGCCAAAGGGGCACCGTTCGCAAGCTTTAATGCTTGCTCAATTTGGGTAGACAGCTGACTTCCGTTGGCATACTCAACAACTTTATTACTTTGAATATAATCGCTTATATAGGCCTTAACTCTATCCAGCTGGATCTGATCTACCGCCACTTGTTGTACACGACTTTTAATGGTTGGCAGCAGTTTGGTTGGCCAGTCGGTTATTAATAATAAATGAATGCCTTCACGGGGCTCTTCTAACGTCTTTAACAAAGCGTTTGCCGCAGCCACTGTCATCATGTCTGCATTGTCTATCACGCAGACTCTGCGGCCACTACTACCTTGGCTAATAAAGGGCTGAAGCTCACGAATATCATCCACTTTAATAGAGGTTTTGGCAGGCTCTGAAGCTACTGCCCTTTTCTTTTTTTGTGAACTTTTAGCAGCACTTTTGCCTTTTTTGACTGGCTCTTTGGGCTCACTATCTTGAGCTACAGGTAAGCTTGATAAAGGCAGTACTTGCAGGTCAGGATGAGTCCCTGACTCTAGCCATTGACAGCTTTGGCAATGACCACAGGCGCCTTGCTGATTAGTGCTACCCAGGGTTTGCAGTCTATTATCACACAATAACCAAGCCACGAAGCGCCAGACAAAAGCGCGCTTGCCAATCCCTTGCATGCCTGCAAACAGTAGTCCGTGCGGCAGACGCTCATAACGGGATATCAGATTATCCCAAACCGACTGTTGCCACGGCAATATAGGGGCAAAATAGATACTTTCATCCAAGCTAGCTTGCTGTTTCATAATCCACTCTTCTGCCCTATAAATACACCTGGCTTAAACCATAAGGATAACTACTGTAATTCACTGATAGGCAACGCATTTAACCGATCTAAATCTTGCTGCATATCTACACCGGGCGGCAATTGCACACTGGCTTCAGCAATGGCAATTTTCTCACCATTTTCCAATACTCGTAGCTGCTCAAGACTTTCTAAGTTTTCTAAGGTACCTGGTGCCCACTGCACAAAGCTTTGTAACAACTTCACTTTATAAGCATAGATACCTAGATGTCTATAAGCGTTATTAGGCACTTCAAGCTGAGGCTTCATAACATCTTCTTTTGCTTGATCGTTGTTTTGAGCCATCGCTAACGCATGATTTCTATCACAAGGAATTGGCGCACGGCTAAAATATAAGGCATTTTGCAAATTATCGGTCACAACTTTAACCACTGAAGGACGCATAAACTCTTGATAGTCTAAAATAGGCTCATATAAGGTGGCCATCACACACTCAGGCTTGTGCAGCAGTAAGTCTTTGACTTGCTGCAATAACACCGGAGGCACTAAAGGCTCATCCCCCTGCATATTAACTACGATGTCTTCTGCATCCCAGCCCTTAATTTTAGCTACTTCACTCAGTCTGTCTGTACCTGACGCATGGCTGGCATCGGTCATTACCACATCGTAGCCTGCTTCACGGCAAACGTCAGCAATTCTCTCATCGTCTGTGGCGATACATAGGTCATCTGCAAAAGTGGCTTGACTCGCCTTTTGTGCCACCCACAAAATCATGGGTTTACCATGTATAAGCAGTAGAGGCTTGCCCGGCAATCGAGTGCTTTTAAATCGTGCTGGGATAACAATATGAACCTTTGGCTCTGCAGCTTTGATATCGGTTGAGCTCATCTGACTTCTCTCTACTTATATTTTATGGTTTTACAGTTTCAATAACCCATGTGGCTTTATTTAGCGGACACTTAACATATCAAAGAGATACCAAGGTCACTTAGCTGTTTGGTCAAAATGGTATAACTATTTGGGCTAAGCACTGCGTTTACTGGTAGTACCCAAATAGATAAACTTTGAAGCTGTGGATTGGCTGCAACCAAAGGCGCTATTTTTACCGCATCTTTTGAGGTGATGATAATGGGCTTGCCAGCCAAAGGCAGTAAGTCTTCTACGCTAAAGTTATGGTGATCTGGCTTAGGTCTTTGCTCTATATCATAGCCCAAGTCTGTTAAAGTATTAAAAAAACGCTGTGGATATCCTATCCCACTGACAGCATAAACACTTTTTATCTCACCTAGGCTTGGCTGACCTGCAATAAGCGACTTTAATGAAGCGGGCTGCAAGTGCATGCTAAGTCTGTCTTTATTTTCTTTTTCAGAGCCATTAGAGGACTCGGTACGCTGATGATAAATCACCGTAGTTCCTTGCAAACGACTTATCGGCTCTCTTAAAAAGCCTGTCGGCAATAGCTGCTTATTTCCAAAGCCTCTAGCGCTGTCTACCACGACCCACTCAATATCACGTTGCAACTTATAATGCTGCAGCCCATCATCGGCTATGATTAACTGAGTATCAGGTTGCTGCTGTAATAAAGCCTCTATGGCTTTCTGACGATTGGGGCAGACGGCAACCCTGGCTCCAGTTTCGCGTACAATCAAACATGGCTCATCACCAACTTCTTCAGGTTTGCTTTGTACAGTGACAACCTGTGGCATCAAGGACTCATCACCCCCATAGCCTCTGCTGATGACCCCTACCTTAAGACCTTGATCTTGTAAGTAATTAACAAGCTCAATAATCAATGGGGTTTTACCACTACCACCGACGGTGATATTGCCCACCACCATGACAGGAATGGGGGCTTGATAACTGGGTAAGACGCCTTTTTTATACAGTTTCCGCCTAATACCAGTAACGGCCCCATACAAGCCACTAATTGGTAGTAATAGCCATAACCACCAAGCTTCTTTTTGCCAAGCATCAACAATAGCAAGCTCTAAGTTAAAAGGCCTGCTATTGTCGCTATCACTGTTATCTGCATTTAAATGGCTTGGCATAGTTAATCACCAACTGTCCGTTACTAAGAGTTATGAATTACCATCTAGTTGGCTTTCTGCAAAGTCTCTATCATACATATGCGCATAACGACCTGACAGCGCCATTAACTCTTCATGAGTCCCAGACTCTACAATTCTGCCTTTATCCATAACCACAATTTTATCGGCTGATTCAATGGTGGTTAGACGGTGGGCAATCACTAAAGTTGTGCGGTCTTTCATCACGTTTTCTAACGCTTGTTGGATATAGTACTCAGACTCATTGTCTAGTGCACTGGTGGCCTCATCCAAAATTAAAATCGGAGCATCTTTTAATAAGGCGCGAGCGATAGACAATCTCTGGCGCTGTCCCCCCGATAATTGAAGACCTTCAGAGCCAATATCACTATCATAACCTTGAGGCAACTCCATAATAAAGTCATGAGCAAAAGCAGCCTTAGAAGCCGATATCAGTTGCTCCTCACTTTTAACAGCTAAGTCACCATAAGCGATATTATGACGAACACTCTCATTGAACAACACCACCTGTTGATTCACCATACCAATTTGAGAGCGCAGAGAGCTTAAAGCTATCGTTTCAATAGGCATACCATCGATATATACGTTACCAGCGCTTGGCTCTAAAGTACGGGTTAACAGGTTTACTAAGGTTGTTTTACCAGCCCCACTTTTACCCACAAAGGCTACAGTCTGCCCTGACTTAATGGTTAAGCTAAAGTCCTCTAAAGCTTTGGTGCCATCTGGATAACACATGGAAATATTATCAAAGACGACATCTCCCTTCACCCGCTCAATCTGGGTGCCTCCATCTTCTTCTTCCACTTCATCTAACAGTGCGAAGATAGATTCACCGGCAGCAATACCTCTTTGGAGCTTCTGATTAACATCGGTCAAGGTTCTCACCGGCTTACTTAATAAGCCTGCAGCGGTTAAATAAGCAATAAACTCACCGGCTGTGGTATTGGCGATCACCTCTGGTCTTAAGGCTAGCCATACCACTATCGAAAAAGCCAAGGCCATTAATAGCTGTACTGCGGGCGTGTTAATGCTGTTAGTAACAACAATTTTCATGCCTTGCTTTAGGTTGTCAGTAGAAGCTTTTTCAAAACGGGCCTGCTCATAAGGCTGTCCCCCATAGTTTTTGACAACCTGATAGCCACCAATAACCTCATTGGTAATATGGCTCACATCTCCCATCGACTTCTGGATGCCTTTTGACAGTTTCAAATAGCGTTTTGAAGCCTTTTGAATCAACCATAAAATCGGTGGTAACACCAAGAATAGAATTAACGTCAATCGCCAGTTGGCGTATAGCAAATAGCCCAATAAAGCGACAACGGTCATGCCGTCACGTATTAAGGTTTTTAGGGAGTCTGTACTGGCCGCTGTGACCTGTTCCACATCAAAAATAAGCTTTGATGAGATAGTGCCCGCTGGATTGGCTAAGAAAAAAGAGTTCGGTAGGCGCAGTAGCTTGTCAAAAACCTCAACCCGCAGCTTATATACTAGGTTTCTTGAGATTAAAGCTGAGAAATAGTTCCCTAAAAATGAACCCACACCACGTATGAAAAACAGCAGAATAATTAAAAAAGGAAACAGATTTAGCTCAGACTGAGTGCCATCATTAATTGCATCAGTGATGAATTGAATCAGTTTAGCAATACCAATTTCGGTTGCTGAGTTAATACCAAAACCAACAATGGTAAGTGCGATAGCCCACCAATAAGGTTTGATGTATTGCAACAACCTTAAATAGGTTCTGGTTCTTGAAGGAGGTTTTGAGTTAGATTTAGGTTGTGCTAACCCTAATTCCTGGTCATTGCGACCTTGGGAAGAGGTTGACGATGCATCTTTAGGTGACGGATTAGTCATCATGTGCCTTTTTGATAAAATTCATTTTAAGCTAACGATAGGACAGTTTGTGGTGTGTACCTCAAAGTCTCAATGCGAGGATTTGATAGGTTACAACTGAATATTAACGTCACAAAACTTCTTGATGAACCTCAATACTACTCTCTATATATTAAGATCAGGCTATATATTAAGGTCAGGAGGTGTCAAGAATATGTCCAATACGTTAGATTATGATTTAAAGTGCTTTAGTAAAGCATCTAACTCTTCGTGGCTGTGAAAGAAAATCTCCATACTGCCTTTGCCGCCCTTCTTCTGCTTTAACTTCACAGTAGCGCCTAGATAGTCTGATAACTGTTGGCTCAGCTTCTCAATCTCTGCATCTGAGTTTTGTGCAGCAGGCTTGCTAGGCTTCTCTGGATTAAGGATAGATTTAACCAACTTCTCTGCATCACGTACAGTCATTGAAGATTCAATGATCTTCTCAGCAATAATAGGTTGCTGCTCTGACGATAGCGATAACAAAGCACGAGCATGGCCCATATCAAGATGGCCTTCACTCAAGTGGTTTTTTACCTCTTCATGCAAATGATTTAGTCGCAGTAAGTTAGACACCGTGGTTCTGGCCTTACCCACTACCTCTGCAATCATGGCATGGCTCATACCAAACTCAGTGTGGAAACGCTGCAATGCAGCCGCTTGCTCGATCACTGATAAGTCTTCACGTTGAATGTTTTCAATCAGTGCCAGAGCAATGGCCAGCTCATCTGATAAAGCACGCTCAATAGCAGGAATGGTGTCCTGACCTGCTAATTTAGCCGCTCGCCAACGACGTTCACCGGCAATGATTTCGTGAGTGATATTGTCTGCTAATTTCTCTTCATTCGCCAATAAAGGACGAATAACGATAGGCTGCATAACCCCGTGCTGCTTAATGGAAGAGGCCAGCTCAGCCAAAGCCGTTTCACTCATATCTCGTCTAGGCTGATATTTACCGGCCTGAAGGCGCTCGACATCCATCTGTACCAAAGTCATCTCTTCTTCAAGAGCATCATTGGCAGGCTTATTGATAGCAGCTTCTGCTTTATTTACCACAGCCTTTTTTCTAGTGGCTGTTTTTTTGGCCGTTGCCTGTTTTGTTATCGGCTCAGTTTGAGCAGGCGAGTCTTTGGTTTCGCGATCAACTTGCAAGTCGTCACGTAAAGCGGCAGCTGTGATTGCTTTTTCTTTTTTGATAGATCCGAGTAGAGCATCTAACCCTCGGTTTGCAGCTAATCCACGCTTTTTTGCCATGTTGGTTATCCTCTACACCCTGCTTACCTGATCTATTAAGTGGCCTTCTGGTCAGTGTATAAAACACCTTCCTTAACCCCTTAAAATCTAAATAGTATAAATAAATATAATTACGCCCCATACGGGAGCTTCATTTTAATGAATTGTGTGTCGCTTGCAAGCGCAAACACCATTTAATCTGAGTAATGGCAGACTATTAGGTTGGGTTTGCGCTATCTGCTTGTCGTTAACTGTTTTTTGTCATTAACAGACCAAAATCAATCTGCTTTTGAAGACAGCTGACGACTTTGTTTGATAATTTCTGTGGCCAATTTGCGATAGGCCTGAGCCCCTTTTGAACTTTTTTCATACTCCAGTACAGGCATACCATGCGCAGGCGCTTCTGCCAAACGCACGTTTCTTGGAATAATAGTTTTGAACATCAAGTCGCCAAAATGGGATTCAAGCTCTGCAGAGACATCATTGGCTAAAGTATTACGAGAGTCAAATAAAGTTCTTAACACGCCGCGTATATGCAGCTCAGGGTTAAGCTCTTTTAATCTATCAATAGTTTGGGATAAATCGGCCAAACCTTCAAGGGCATAATACTCACACTGCATGGGAATAATAACGCCTTGAGTCGCCACCATCGCATTAATGGTAAGCAAGTTAAGACTTGGCGCACAATCAATGATGACATACTCATAATTGCCAATGTTTTTCATGGCATTACTTAATAACAGATGGCTGTCGCTTTTGCCCATTAAGGTAATATCGATACCTGAAAGATCGCGATTGGCACCCACCACATCAAATCCTGCAGGACTAGGATAAATGGCATCATTTAAATCAATGCCATCTAATAGCACGTCAGCTATGGTCAATTCTAATGCCCGCTTTTCAAGCCCAGTGCCTGATGTGGCGTTGCCTTGGGGATCTAAATCAATAAGCAATACTTTTTTGCGTCGACCTGCTAGGCTTGCCGCCAAGTTCACTGCTGTCGTGGTTTTACCCACACCGCCTTTTTGATTTGCTATTGCCAGAATTTCCATAGGGTTACTCTTTTACCTCAGTAAAGCAGGTTGATTTAAATAGTTATTATAATATCAATTAGATAGTTGGCTAACCTAGCCTCTCATTGTTTTTAATCAAAAACTAAACTTATAGTTTTTTATCAGCTTTTTTTAACCAATTCCGTTAAATGCCGGGTTTCATGTAAATGTGGCACATCCAAAGCAATATGGTCTATCTGCCACTCATCAACCAGCGCATTAATGTCTTCTGGCTCAGGAATTAATCCTTTCATAGCTTGAAGCCAACCGTCTTGTGCCAATCTAGGCTCAGCAGCTTCCACAAAGTCAGTTAGGCTAGCAAATGCTCTAGAGGTGATGACTTCAAACTTTTCATGCTCTTGTGGTACAAAATTTTCAATGCGGCTGGCCACGGGGGTAACGTTGGTTAATTTCAGCTCAGAGACCGATTGACGAATAAAACGAATCTTTTTTTGGTTGCTGTCAAGTACCGTCACTTCACGGTTTGGCTCACAAATGGCAATAACTACCCCAGGCAAGCCTGCCCCAGTACCAATATCTAAAAGCTTACCAGATTTTAAATGCGGTAATATGGCTAAGCAGTCAAGGATATGTTTAATCAAAGCTTCTTTAGGTTGTTTAATTGCAGTTAGATTATAAGCTTTGTTCCAAAACAATAGCTTGTCTAAGTACAACATAAGCTTGTGGCGCTGATCGGCGCTAATTTCTAATTTAAGCTTTGTAATAGAATCAAGTAAAAGTTTATCAAGTTCTTGATATTGATTGGATATCACTTGAAACTCGGTGTTGTTCATCATTTTATCGCTACCATACTGTACTATAATACAGGCAAATTCTGGGTTTATCTCAAGCCAAAGTGTTTAGCGTGGCATTATAACACGTTCGTAATTTTTTTAGATGTTATCCCAGGTCTATCCTGCGATATACTCAATATTATTTTCAATCTTAATTTTCTATTGATCTGAGCCGACTATGTCCTCTTCTAGCAAAGCTATGACTCCTAAAAACAAAGCGCCTAAGAGCGCCCATAAGACCTCTGATGGCTCAAACTCATCGCATACTGACTCAAACTCTAATTTTAAGGAGCCGTATGTTAATACAAACACAAAAAAACTCAACACCTCGAATCTGACAATGAAACCTTTAAACAAACAGCAACGGGCTGCCTTAGCCTCTGAAACAGTAACGCAAATAAAACACAACTGCAAAGTTGACGCGGCCAAATTAAAAAAGCACAGTGATCCTAGCGCCCTGCCTGCCTCTACCAAGCTGGCAGCTCGCCTAAATTGCGGCTTTGGTCAACAGCGTTCTGTTGCAGCGCTTAATACTGCCTTTGATATCACAGCAGGAGGCTATAACGTCTTCGCTGTCGGTGCCAATGGCCTTGGGAAAAGAACTTTTATTACCCAGTACCTGTGCAATAAAAGTCACAAGCAGGCGCTATTAAAAGATTGGATTTATTGTTATAACTTTAGTTCACCAAGCTCCCCTTTGGCCATTGCCTTAAAGCCAGGCACGGCAACTAAGCTAGCTTCTGAGCTTATCCATATTTGGCAGCAGTTAACCTTAGCTTTAAGACAATTAGATAGCATCCAACACGATAAACACTCTCAGACCAAAGACAGAGAAGATTTAGCTCAACAGATTAATAGTACCGCTGAACAGACGCTTGCTCCTTATTTTCTAGAGTTATTTGAAGCTTACAACAGCAACCCTAAATTACTTGGATATTTAAAGCTGCTACAACAAGATCTGATTAGCAATGCTCAGCTTGTCCTGCAAGCCACAGATTTACGATTTACTCCTACACACAATCAGCAAATACCGGACAGATATAACATTAATATTATCAGCTCCGTGGGCAGCAAGCCGTCCTCTGAGTACGACCTAAAGCAAACTCAGCACCACACACCAGATGGCGCTCCTATTATTTTTGAGCCCAACCCTTCGCATAGCAATCTGCTAGGTAAAATCAATCAGACCTTGCAGGCAGGCTGCACCCTCAGCAATCATATGATGATTCAGCCAGGGGCATTGCATAAAGCCAATGGTGGTTTTTTGATAATAGAAGCCTCTCACATCAGCGAGTATCCCGAAGCTTGGCATGGATTAAAACTGGCCCTCAGAACTGCCAAATTAAGCCCTGTGGAGGTAAGCCACAACACAGCACTGGGAGATAACTTGCTCACACCAGAGCCCATCCCTTTAGAGAACAAAGTTATTTTGCTCGGTGAGTCTGAGCTCTACGATCAGTATGCAGAGCAAGATGGGGAGTTTTTATCCTTATTTAAAATACGAGCTGACTTTCATGAAGAAGTGGTTCGCTCAACTGATAATGAAATTGAAATGGTCGCCAAAATGGCGGACATTATTGCTAAATATAAGCTTAAACATTTTGACAGCTCAGCCCAAGCCACGGTATTAGAGTTTTTAAGCTTATTGTCCGAAGATCAAAATAAACTCAGTCTGCATATCGACAGTTTAATTCAAGTCATGCTAGAAGCAGACCGTTTGGCAACAAGAGATAACGCCGATCTAGTCAGTTATCTTCAAGCAAAGCAAGCTCTTAAAGACATAAGCTATCGCTCAAGCTACCTAAAAGAGCTGTATCTACAAGAGATTACTGATGGCCAACAACTGATTAGTACCTCAGGCAGTGCCATTGGCCAAATTAATGCGTTGACCATTATTGATTATGCCGACAGTGAGTTTGGCATGCCCGCCTTATTAACCGCTGTGGTACAACACAGCATCGGTTCAGGCGATATCCTAGATATTGAAAGAGATGTGGAGCTTGGGGGCAGTCTACATGCCAAAGGCATGCTTATTATGAACAGCTATTTGCGCGCTTTATTTAGCCCCTATCACCCCTTAAACTTCACTGCCTCGCTAGCTTTTGAACAAAGTTACGCCCATATTGATGGTGATAGCGCTACTCTAGCAGAAGCTTGTGCTTTATTATCTGCTTTAGCAGAGGTACCTATCTCTCAGGCTCTGGGGATAACCGGTTCTATGAACCAACTAGGCCGAGTCCAAGCCGTGGGAGGAATCAATTCGAAAGTTTCTGGATTTTTTGATGCCTGCTCACATCAAGGCTTAACGGGCAATCAAGGCGTTATTCTACCCTATGCTAATATCTCTCAACTGATGCTTCGTGATGATATTATAGAAGCGGTAAACGCCAATCAATTTCATATCTATGGAGTAAAAAGCTTAAGTGAGGCACTGACCATATTAGCAGATATGCCAGTTGATACGACAAATAAAAAGGGCCGCTATCATAAAGCCAGCTTGTTTGGCAAAATCATCAAAAACTTAAAAAAATGGGAAGAACAGTTAAATCCTCCAGAAGAGTTAGATGAGCCGCAGCCTGCTGACGAACCAGCCTCAAAAGAGACGAAAGCTAGCCGGCGTGATGAATAATTAAGCTAAAACTTAAAAGACTATCGTATCCCTCATGAAATTATGCTATTTTTTAGCTCTGCTATACTTATAGTTATTTAATAATCAAAAGAATATGATGACTGATATGACCAAAAGTAAGGATACCTCTCAAGGCCAGCGCACAGTCAAAACCGGTGCTGCTACTGCCAATAATAGTACCGCAACCACTGCTCGTCAGTGGGAGCTGCTTAATTTATTAGAGCGTGGAAGCTGGCGTGGCACCCACCATCTGCATGAACAGTTGAGTTTGGCCAATTTCGATGTAAGTCTGCGTACGGTACAGCGTGATTTAAACGCGTTATCTAAGCGATTTCCTATCGAAAAAAATAATGCCAAACCTCAAGGTTGGCGCTGGAAAGAAGATGCGCCCGTTCAAAGCTTGCCACATATGAACTTATCGCAAGCGGTCGCCTTTAATATGGTCGAAGCCAACTTAGCGCAGCTGCTACCACCTACCATCTTAGACGAGCTATTTCCTTGGTTTGATCTAGCCAGACGCCAATTAAAAGACAGTAAAATTACCCATAACTGGTTAGATCGAGTCCGTATCGAGCCGGCCACACAGCCTTTAATTGCCCCTGAAATTTGCCGAGAATGTAAAGACTCGATTTATCAAGCCATATTTTATGAGCGTCAAATTACGGCCTGCTACACCGGCCGCAATAAGGACAACGCCGGTGAATATATCCTTAACCCCATTGCCATTGTCCAGCGTGGTGTGGTCATCTACTTATTGGCGACTAAAGTCGATGATGAGCAGCAAACCATTCGTACCTTTGCTCTGCATCGCTTTACTGAAGTGACGGTTGAAGAAGATACCAAAGCAGTTATTCCTGATAATTTTGATTTAACCTCTTATTTGGATTCAGGCGGCATGGGCTTTGCTCACTATTTATTCAAAGACTTGCCCAATCACGGTAAAGATACCCAGATTACCTTAGTGTTTAATGGTAAAGCCGGTACTAGCCTGACCGAAAGTCGACTTAGTGAAGATCAGATTGTCACTGATGATGAGGAAAATAATACTCAGACCATTACTGCCACAGTGAACTTAACCTCACAATTGGTTTGGTGGCTACGCGGCTTTGGCAAAAAGCTTATCTCTATTGAGCCTGAAATCTTAGAAAGAGCCGTTAAACAAGATGAAGCAGGGATGTAATTGGTTACTGTAGCAGTTTATTTTCAGCCAAAGTAAAGTGCTATAATTCCTTCTTATTGAACCACTTTCGTTATTAGCCTTAATGTTTATTAGCTCTAATTATTACTAATACAATTATTATCACTTAGGAGTTTCTTTTGGCCTCTACAACTCAACGCCCTACCCAGACTGTAGATTCAGGCTCAACCCATCCAGCCTCTACTACCCTACCCGTCTCACATCTGTTAAGTGAGCTGCCTATCCAAGGAAGTACCCTACTGTTTGGTCTGAACTTTAAGTACACCAAAGTGATGAAAAAAGGGCTTATTAACCGCTTAAAAAAGAACAAGACCACCTTAGATGTTGATTTATCTTGCGTACTATTTGACAAGCAGTTACAGGTTGTTGATAAAGTTTGGTTCAAGCAACTGCGAGACAGCTCTGAAGCCATTCGTCATCGCGGCGATAGCTTAAATGGTAAAGACAGAGGCGCCGCTGCCCAAATTGATAGAAACGTAGATGTAGAAACTATTGAGCTAAGACTGGCTCGCCTGCCTGAAACGGTCTGCCATATTGCCTTAGTGGTTTCTTCTTATAACGGCTACCCCATTCGTCAAGTTGAACGAGGCAATCTATATCTAAGTGATGATGAAGGCAGTGAAGTTTACTCGACAGATTTAACGCTTATAGCCAATGACAGTGCGGCTCTCTGCGTTGCCATTTTAAGCCGTGAGTTAGGTGAATGGCGTTATACCCAAAAAGATTTGCCTCTATCCAGTTATGAAATGGATAAAATGGTGGAACAAATCCAGCGTGACCTTAGCCGTATCTATGGTTAATTCTCATTAATTAAAATTACAATCAAATCTTAAAACCAAAAAAGAGCTGAATTTCAGCTCTTTTTTATTGGTTTATTACAAAGATACAGAGGTTATAAATGCTCACCACAATGGGGGCAATAATTTTTCTTGTCTATCTCAGCCAGCCTTTGCTCATACTCTTTTTCGCGTAGTAACTGTACGATAACCTCTTCGGCCTGCTCTTTATTGAGACCCAACTCTCGTCTAATCTTATCAATCTTATATCTGTCTCTAATCAGATTCATGTCTTCATCATCGAGCAGCAATTCGCGGAATCTTTGCTCCAAAATTTCACGACGCTGTTCAAGCTCTGAAGCCAGACCTGATGCCAAAATACCTGCCGGTAATGCCGCCAAACCTACACCAAGTATGGTGATCATCGCCCCTAAGAACTTACCCACACTGGTAACCGGAATAACGTCGCCATAACCCACTGTGGTCAAGGTGACTACTGCCCACCACATAGACTTAGGAATGGACTCAAACACTTCGGGCTGGGCTTGGTTTTCTACCACATAAATCCCGCTAGAGGCAGTGACAATCATAATGATTAAGATAAAGACAACCGCTTTAAACGACTCTTTTTCCTTATTTAACACCACCAGTAAAATACGCATTGCGGCAAAATAGCGGGTTAATTTTAATAGTCTGAATAATCTTAAGACGCGTAGGAAGCGTAAATCGACTGTGACAAAGTAGTTTAAAAAGGCAGGTGCAATAGAGACTAAATCAATAATAGCCCCTGGGCTTTTTATCCAAAGTAGTCGTCTTTTCCAATGAGGTATCTCCGGATGCTCCTCTTTGTCTCTTTCAACGATTACCCAAACTCTAAGCAGATACTCAATACTAAAGACGATAATAGAGAAGTATTCAAAAGCTTCGAACAAGTGCTGATTGGGGAAATACCAGGCATCTACTGACTCAGCGATAACGGCTGATACGTTTAATAAAATCAATAGTATCAAAAACTTATCAAACATCTTACTAAAATGAGTTTGGTAAGATTCGTTTTCAATAATGTCGTAAACTCGACTGCGGAGTTGCAGATAGAATTGATTTTTTATCATATGCGGCTTAAGTTGGTTGTTTTAAGGAGGGTTGAATTTGATATTTGTAGTGGATTAGCTTAATGTATTTTAAACAATCAGCTGTCGTTGTGGTTGCGAATATTATAGAGGACAGATGTGTAATAGCAATATAATTACTCTAATTGAAAAACAAAAAGGCCTTTGATTGAATCCAATCAAAGGCCTTGGCTTATTAACAAGCTATTATTGCTATAGCAAGATACGTCTAGGATCTGCCAGTAACTTAGCAATATAACGGGTAAAGACAGCCGCGTCTGCCCCATTAATCACTCTATGGTCATAAGATAATGACAGTGGCAACATCAAGCGAGGCTTGAACTTCTCTTTTTCTGCATCCCAACGTGGCTGCATTGTGGCTTCTGAGACTCCCAAAATACCGACTTGAGGCCAGTTAACCAGAGGCGTGAAGTAAGTACCTCCTAAGTTGCCTTGGCTAGAAATGGTAAAGCTTGCGCCTTGTAGCTCTTTAGCCGTTAGTTTCTTATCACGGGCTTTTGCAGCAAGCTCACCAATTTCAATGGCAATCTGCTTAATACCTTTGCTTTGTGCATCTTTAATCACCGGCACAATCAGACCATCATCTGTGGCCACCGCAATCCCCATATTCACAGTTTTACGGATGTGAATCTGAGTATTATCATCGCTTAGGTGACTGTTGAATTTAGGGTGCTGCATTAGTGCATACGCCGTTGCTTTTACAATGAAAGCTAGGATAGTAAGGCCAATACCTTGTGCCTTAAACTCCCCTTTTAGCTCACCACGTAATTTTTCTGTTTCAGTGATGTCTGATAAATCAAACTGAGTCACTTGTGGTAAGTAGGTATTGTAATTCAGCTGCGGAATAGACACTTTTTGTAGACGGCTTAGATCCTGAGTTTCTATCTCACCCCAAATATCTTCTTTGCTCATATCAGGCAGGCTTGGTAGACCTGATGCAGCCACAGTATTGCTACTAGGAGCTGCTGCCCCAGAAGTAGTCTGCATATGAGCTTTGACATAATCAAAGACATCTTCTTTTAAGATACGTTCGTTAAGTGCACTGCCTTCTACCTGAGTGATATCGACCCCTAACTGGCGGGCTAACTTACGTACAGCAGGACCTGCATAAACATCAGTCATCTTAGCATTAACTTGCTGTTCACTTAGCTTATTTACCTGAGTATTAGCAGGTTTAGACTGTGCTGCAGGAGCAGATGATGACTGATCATTGTTCTTAGCTTGGTTAGCGGCAGCCTGCTTAGAAGCGGTTTTTTGCTCAGTTTTGGCTGGCTGCACACTGTCCTTTTTAGGAGCTGCTTGTGTCTTTTTACCGCCAGAAGACTTGATAACGATAAAGTCCTGACCGTTTACGATACTATCACCGGCTGCAACCATAATCTCTTCCACTGTACCTGCTACGGGTGAAGGGACTTCAACAGAGGCTTTATCAGACTCAACTAACAATAAAGACTGATCTGCTTCGACTGTATCGCCAACACTGACCATAACTTCAGCAATTCCCGCTTCATCTACCCCTAAATCCGGTAAAGGATAGGTTTTTGATTCAGCTTCAGGCTCATCACTAGAGTCTTCAACAGCTTCCTGTTGTTGCTCGTCTTCTTGATCAGCCTCATCAACAGGCTGTGCCTTAGCGTCTTTAGCATCAGTATCTTGAGCATCACTCTGTGTTGATTCCTGCTCTTCAGCGGTATCAGATTCTGCTTCTGAGCCTGCTTCAAGCTCAAGCAGCACAGTGCCTTCAGTTACGGTATCACCGACTGACACCATAATCTTACTGACTGTACCGCTGCCAGAGCTTGGCACTTCAACAGCGGCTTTATCAGACTCTAATAATACAATATTGTCATTTTCAGTAATTTTGTCGCCGACAGAGACCATAATCTCACTAACTTCGGCACTTTCTACTCCCAAATCAGGGGCTTTAATTTCCATATCTGTTCTCCAGAATTCTTATAATTAGCGATGTTCGTATTAAATTTGAAGGAGGAATAAGAACTCTATTCCTCAACATCTTTATCATTTAATAGCTCGGCATCGGCTTGATCCTCTGCACGTCCTTCGCTACTAATTTCTTCATCGTCTTCTTCTACTAACTCTGGTACAGGATTTGGATTAACTTGATCCGGTGCTGGAGCATCTGGGAAATGGTCAAATTGTGGTTGTGGCTGCCAAGCTGGTGGCTGCTCAACATCAATACCTAGGCTAGTAATCGCATCTTTAACCAAGCGCATATCCACTTCACCTTCATCAGCCAAACGCTTCAAGGTAGCAACAACAATATGTTCAGCATTCACATGGAAGAAGTTACGTAGCTGTTCACGGCTGTCTGAGCGACCATAACCATCGGTACCTAACGTTGAGTAAGGACGGTTGTCTGGTAACCAAGCACGAATTTGCTCAGAGTAGTTGCGCATGTAGTCAGTCGCAGCGATAACCACGCCTTCATGCTTAGCCAGCTGTTCAGTAACCCAAGGCACCTTCTCTTCTTCCATTGGGTGTAAGCGGTTGTAATCATCACAAGCCATACCTTCACGAGTCAGCTCGTTAAAGCTGGTCACACTCCACACGTTAGCGCTTACATTGAACTCTTCAAATAAGATTTTCGCAGCTTTTTGTACTTCACGTAAGATAGTACCTGAGCCCAATAGCTGGACATGCGCTGTGGCATGTAAGTGGCTATTGTCTTCAAGCAAGTACATACCTCGCTTAATACCCTCTTCAACACCTTCTGGCATTGCAGGCTGCTCATAGTTTTCATTCATTAAGGTGATGTAGTAGTAAACACGCTCACCTTCACCATACATACGGCGCAAGCCGTCATGCATAATAACCGCTAGCTCATAGCCATAGCAGGGGTCGTAGCTCACACAGTTAGGTACCGTACCAAATAGAAGGTGCGAATGACCATCTTGGTGCTGCAAACCTTCACCATTTAGTGTGGTGCGTCCAGCAGTACCCCCTAGTAAGAAGCCTTGTGCCTGACAGTCGCCTGCTGCCCATGCTAAGTCACCAACACGTTGGAAACCAAACATTGAGTAGTAAATATAAAGCGGAATCATAGGTAAGGCGTTAATCGAGTAACTGGTCGCTAGTGCAATCCAAGCACTCATCGCACCTGCTTCGTTAATACCTTCTTCTAGCATGTGGCCATTTTTAGCTTCACGGTATCCCATCAAGGCTTCATTATCTTCAGGGGTGTATTTTTGACCCACTGATGAGTAGATTCCTAGCTGACGGAACATACCTTCAAGTCCAAAGGTACGCGCTTCATCTGGTACGATAGGCACAACGCGATCTTGGATGCTCTTATTTTTAAGCATCGCACCAAGTAAGCGGACGAATACCATAGTTGTCGACTGCTTCTTACCTTTACTGCCTTGTAAAATTCTGTCAAACATAGACAGTTCAGGGATATCTAAAGGTATATGACCACTACGACGGTTTGGTAAATGTCCACCTAAGGCTTCACGGCGACCACGCAGATATTTCATTTCAGCCGAGTTTTCATCTGGGCGATAAAATGGCAATGAGTCTAAATCTTCATCTGTAAATGGCAAATCAAAACGATCACGGAAATACATCAGACCTTCTTTATCGATCTTCTTGATTTGGTGTGCTTTGTTAACAGACTGAGCTTGGTTAGATAAGCCGTAACCTTTAACGGTCTTAACCAATACTACGGTTGGCTGACCTTTAGTCTTCATAGCTTCACTGAAGGCTGCATAGACTTTAATAGGGTCATGACCACCACGGTCTAGACGACGGATATCGTCATCAGTCAGCTCCTCTGCCATCTCTTTAAGCTCTGGATACTTACCAAAGAACTGTTCACGAACAAACCCACCGTCACGGGTTTCGTATAGCTGATATTCCCCATCAACCACTTCTTCCATACGTCTTTTAAGGGCACCAGAATGGTCCTTATCAAGTAGACTATCCCACTTACCACCCCAGACCACTTTAATAACTCGCCAGCCTGCACCTCTAAATACAGACTCAAGCTCTTGGATGATCTTGCCGTTACCACGTACTGGGCCATCTAGGCGCTGTAAGTTACAGTTAATAACCCAAATTAAGTTATCTAGCTTTTCACGGCCTGCTAATGAAATAGCACCCAAGCTTTCTGGTTCATCAGTCTCACCATCGCCTAAGAAGGTCCAAATCTTACGACCTTCTTCTTTTAATAAACCACGGTTAATTAAGTACTTATGTACGTGGGCATGGTAAATAGACATAATCGGACCCAGACCCATAGATACGGTCGGGAACTGCCAGTAATCCGGCATTAAATAAGGGTGTGGATAGCTCGATAGACCCTTGCCGCCTACTTCACGGCGGAAGTTCTCTAACTGCTCTTCTGTCAAACGGCCTTCTAAGAAAGAACGGGCATAGATACCTGGTGCTGAGTGACCTTGATAGTAAATCATATCACCACCGAAGTGGTCGCTGGCTGCACGGAAGAAATGGTTAAAGCCTGTCTCGTATAGTGTCGCACTTGAGGCGAACGTCGCTAAGTGACCACCCAAGTCATCATCATTCTGGTTGGCACGCATTACCATAGCCAGAGCGTTATAGCGAATTAAGGCACGAATTTTACGTTCAATACCTAAATCACCTGGATAAGTAGGCTCATCTTCCACAGGAATACTGTTTAAATAAGCAGTATCCAAACGGTTAAAAGGCAAGCCTTCTTGAACCGCCATGTTGTAGAGTGCTTTTAATAAAAAGCGAGCACGATCTTTATCACTATGCTTGATCACAGACTCAAAGGCATCAAGCCACTCTTGAGTTTCAGTATGATCAGCATCGTTATAATATTTCATAAGTAATCCCTAGTTTTTTTATATGTTCGAGTAAACACTTGTATCACCATTAGTATAAACATATTTATCGGGCATACCTATCCCTCAAAATAAATGGTTTTTGTAACTGTATTTATTAAATAAATAATGATTATACATTTTAACGATTATTGTTGCCCACATCTTAACTAGCTTTAAACAAGTTTTATACTTTAGTTAAGTAAGTGCCCTATGCCTGTGAATACACCTCGCTTTAGTAGAGGGATTGTAATAAAATTACAGATAGGGCATTGACTCTTTACTGTTTTAGCTTATTACTTAGATTAGATAAGCAATTGGGTGAGATATTCACCCAGCTTTAGCACTTTTATTTTTTAGCACCATCACCCTATCGCTATTTCTCTATCAACCCTAAAAAAATTAAAATTAGCGACTAGAGACTTAAATTGAAGTTATTTATAGTTATAAAAGGTTTTGTGTTGATATTAACTATAGGAACTAAAGCATAAGAGACTCGCTAGATTGCAATCTAGCAAGTATCATAAAGGAGTTCATCTTGACCGCAGTTATTTCAAGACCCATGTTTTACATTAAGCCTCTTCGTTTTTGGCAGCCAGTTCTACCCAAGGCCTTTTTAAAGTACAGCAATGTCTATCTTGCTGCTGTCTTATCTAGTATTTTACTGGCCATGACAGCGACGACTGCACAGGCCAATGACGCTTTAAAAATGACCCTCACTGCAAGCAAAGTTGTAACCAATAATCAAGGCGAACGGGTATATATCCCCGTAAATACAGCGAAAATTGGTAGCTTGATTCAGTACAAAGCTACCTACAGCAATACCTTAAATACAGCCATTCAGAACACCACGGTAACTCTTCCTATTCCAGCCAATACTGAGTTTACTGGAGAAGCCTATCCTCCTAGCGCTCAAGCTTCGCTTGATTACTATACCTATCGTGATCTGCCCTTAATGCGCATGGTGGAAGGCAAGTTAGTAGAGGTGCCTTTTTCTGAATACAAATCTCTGCGTTGGGATATCAAATATATCCCGCCACACAAGTCGGTAAATGTGGCATTTAACACCATCGTTCACTGATGCTTAGCTGACTATTTGGCTTTATAACGGCATGAAAAAAGGGCTTATAAACAGAGGATAGATAATCCTCTATTTATAAGCCCTATTTATACGCTCATTTTACAAGCCTTGCTTACTAGGGTTATAACTTATCAGCTCTAAGCCTATCTCTAACTAGCCTACCAGCTCTTTGTCATCCAAGGTAGCCTGTGAGCTATCTACATCCAGGCGGTGCTCAAGCTTTAAGTAGTCCTCAGACTGCATTTCAAGTAAACGTGAGCGGGTACGCTCAATCTCAAACGCCAGCTTCTCCCCTTGATAAAGATCTAAGATAGACTGCTCTGCTCTAACAAGCAGCTTCACACGGCGATCATAAAACTCATCAACCAAGTAGATAAAACGACGAGTAGGATCACGTAAAACATCCGTCAACTCCGGAACGTTATCTACCAGTACCGTACTAAAGTTATTTGAGATTTCAATAAAGTCATTGGCAGATCTTGGTTCCATACATAGCTGTCTGAAATCGCAGTACAGGACCGTCTTAGTGCGAGCATTAATCTTAATCTCACGGCCATTAATGGTGATAGGCTCTTTTGAGATCTTTTGATTGTTCGCCAATGACACAAAACGGTTGGCCAGCCAGTGACTGTTTTCTTTGGTTAAAGGAGATTTATATAGCTCAGCTTGCTGTAATAAGCGCAGGCGGTAATCGATACCTGAGTCGATATTCATGACCGTGGTGTGCTTCTCCAGCTCTGTTACAGCAGGCATGAAACGGTCTCTATGTAATCCGTCTTTATACAAACCCGATGGCTCAATGTTTGAAGTGGCAACTAGAGTAATCCCACGCTTAAACAACATGGTAAATAAATCACCTAAAATCATCGCATCAGAGACATTCGATACAAAGAATTCATCGAAGCAAATTAATACGGCTTCATCATGAATAATATCCGCTACTTTCTCTAAAGGATCACTGCTGCCTTGTAGTTTATTAAGCTCTTTATGAACTCGCTGCATAAAGTGGTGAAAGTGCATACGCATTTTGCGCTGTAGTGGAACAGACTCAAAGAACATATCCATCATCCAAGTCTTACCACGACCCACACCACCCCACATATATAGCCCTTTTGGTGGTACAGGTTGCGATTTAAAGAAACCAAAAAGACCTTTTTTCTCTTTAGAGTTCTCAATCAGCTGATGATAGACACCATCAAGATAGGTCATCGCCTTCTCCTGGATGGGATCATGATTAAACTCATCAGTAGCTATCGCCGCTTGGTACCTTTGTAATGGGGTCATATTCATATTTTAAGTATCACTCTTATCTTATAGGGAAGTAACTTCGTTATGATAGCAACATAATAATTTTTGCCACACCGGCTTGATGCCTGTTGCCGGATAATACGTAGCTTACTTAAACCGCATGTTGCTCTAATAAAGATTTGATTTCAGTTAATCGACCATGGAAGAAGTGGCCAGCATCCTTGAGCACATAGGTGCTAATTTGCTTATCTTCAGCAAATTTTTTCATTAATTCAGGCTTAATCACTCTATCCGCATCGCCATAAATTTGAATGGTTTTTTTGGTCGGCAAGATAACATTAGACGCATCATTATTTTCAACTGAAGGGGCCATAAGTACCACTTTTATCAGCTCCATCTCAGTTAGCTCCCAAATATGGGGTGTAACTAATATTTGCTCAGCAACTCGTGCTGTAATATAGCCCCCAAAAGAGAAGCCACCTAACCACAGCTGATTGGCTGAGGTTTGGGTGGTGATCCATTGTAATACCGCTATGGCATCTTCAACCTCACCTACCGCATAGTCATGTTCACCGGTAGATTTTCCTGCGCCCCGAAAGTTAAAGCGAACCACATGCATACCCTGGTCACGGGCAAAATTAAACATGGTGGTCACCACTTTATTTTTCATAGTACCATCAAATAAAGGGTTTGGATGGCACAACAAAGCCACCTTCTTGGTATTAGGATCTTTAGGATCCTCATTTTGCCAAAGAGCTTCAACTTCAAGTTTACCGGCTGGCCCATCAATTAAAAGCTGTTCAGTTTTGGTTTTCATAATTAAAATCTTAATCTTTTATATAGTGTTTATTTGTTGTAGCCAAAATATGGCAGGATGCATAAAAATAAGTGACAACATGATAGCAAAAACCAGGTTGTAAGTGGGTAAGGCTGTGTTAAACCATTAACATTATCCTAAGATTTAGTATTATCAGCGCTAAGTTAAGCGCTTTTATTGTTTAGAGCTATTAAAGTTGCAATAGATAAGCAACAAGCTCTACACTAAACAATGAACGCTCAATAATTGAGAAAGTATACTCTCCTATACTAGAATGACAATAATTTGGCTTTTTCTTTGATAGTCCTGATTGAGGACATCCCTTTTATATCTTTTTCTTAGTATTTTGAGGCTTCTTATGACTACCCTAGCTTGGCAAAAAACAACAAAACTTACTACCTTAGGCTTTCTGGCTTCAGCTGTCATTGGCTTAAGCGCTTGTCAGTCCACTCCTACAGCCCCTGTCATTCAGCGTGCAGACTCTACTTTTGAAACCACAGGTATCGGTAAAACCAAAGTACAAGCTCAAGAAAACGCTTTGGCCAGTGCCAAAAAAACTTGCGGCATGCGTCAAGCAATTATTGTCAAAGACGAGCTAAAATATAACGGCATGTTTGACCAAAAGACAGGGCGTATGATTGATCAAGTAGGCTCCATTGCTGGTGCAGTACTGGGAACAGGTAAGCCTAACTTATCTCGTGATGACGACTATGAGTATAATATCAGCTTCCGCTGTCAATAGGCTTTTATCAAGCTCTATCTTCTGTCAAAAAAGGTTCTTATTATCATGAACTGACCCCCAAATGTTGGACGGTTTAGTTTAGATCAAGGACTGAGTTCTGTATTGCACAGGACTCAGTCCTTTTAGTTTAAGTTGAATACGTTC
>NZ_FUGD01000190.1 GCF_900162815.1 Psychrobacter pasteurii
AGACTTAATTCATAAATTCACCACCAAGCTTGTTAAAGATAACAGCTTAATTGTGGTTGGTGATGTTAAATCACGCTCATTTACAACTAAAAAAACCAATCTAGCTAAATCAACATACGATGCAGGATGGTTTGAACTTAAAAGACAACTGGAATATAAATGCAAGCATGCAGGTTGTCAGTTTGAGATCGTAAATGAGAGTTACACTACCCAGACCTGCTCGTGCTGCCATAAAATAAGTG
>NZ_FUGD01000090.1 GCF_900162815.1 Psychrobacter pasteurii
TATTCAAAAAATCATTGAAGATTCAGGACACACTATTCTATGGTTACCGCCTTATAGTCCTGACTTAAACCCTATTGAGCAAACTTGGGCTTGGGTTAAGAAAAAACGTCAAGATTGGGGAATAGATTGTATCGATACGTTATTCTTCTATTTTCTTTGGCTGTGTGACTGTTTTTAAGGGCTATGACTATAGAAAGCGATCTTGCCCGAGGGTGGTTAAGGGTAAACCACAAAAATATCCCAAAAAAAATACCAGTCAGCGTTAACTGACTGGCATTAATCTTTACAGACAGCTTATTTATCTAAAAGAGACGGTTAGTTGTTGGGCAACTTAAAGCCATTAATCTGGCTACGTGCTTTTTCGATATCACCGGTTACCATGAGTTTTAAAGAATCCATGGCCGCTTCCAGAGCTGCTTCAATCGCAATCTGGTCATCTGGAGAGGGTTTAGACAATACATGGCCACTTACTTTGGATTTATGACCAGGGTGGCCAATACCAATGCGTAAGCGATGGAAGTCATTTCCAAGATGAGGAGTAATATCACGCAGTCCATTATGACCGCCATGACCGCCGCCTGTTTTGAGTTTAATGCTTCCCGCAGGAATATCCAACTCATCATGAGCGATCAGCAGTTCTTGTGGCTTAATATCGTAATATTTTGCCATTGGCACCACAGATTGGCCTGACTTATTCATAAAAGTCATCGGCAACAATAGGCGCACGTCAGTATCAAAGATACGACCACGACCAGTTAAACCATTAAACTTTTTATCCGCTGCCAGTTCAATATTAAATTGGTCAGCAATCAGGGCCACAAACCAAAAGCCAGCATTATGTCTTGTTTCGACATACTGCTGACCTGGGTTGCCAAGCCCAACAATAAGTTTAAGTTGGGACATAGCGTTCTCACTGTATAATAAGTTATGTCTGCCAATCTATAGATTTAGATAACTACCCGAAAGCAGTCATCTAATTGATCGGCAGGAGACGAATTATTATTCGCCTTTGTCTTCTTCACCGCCTTGCTCAGAAGCAGGTACGTCAGCTGCATCAACTTCTTGAGTGTCTTCGTCAACTTCTTCAACAGTTGGTGCCTGCATGTTAACCACAGTGCGGTCAATTGGCTCGTCAACGTCAAGTTCAAACAGGATAACGCCTTCAGGAAGTTTGATGTCTGTTAGGTGTAGTGATTCACCAATTTCAAGCTCAGATACGTCTACTTCTAGGTACTCTGGAAGATCTTGTGGTAGACATACGATTTCGATGTCAGTTACTAGAGTAGATAAGATACCACCCGCTTTAACGCCAGGTGCAGTTTCACGACCAACAAAGTGAACAGGGATGTTCATGTTGATCTTCTCACCTTTAACAATGCGCTGGAAGTCAGCATGCATTGGGAAGCCTTTTGATGGGTGACGCTGTAGGTCTTTAATAACCGCTAGTTCTTCTTGACCATCAAGCTTGATAGTCAAAATGTTTGAGAAGAAAGCTTCGTTTTCTAGAAGTTTCCAAAGCTCATTGTTTTTGATAGCGATAGTTGTAGGCTCTTCGTTACCGCCATAGATAATAGCAGGAACTAAGTTTTGCTTACGCAGGCGGCGGCTCGCACCTTTGCCCTGCTGATCGTCGGTACGGATAATGCCGTTTACCGTGTATAAAATATCACTCATGAGAGTATCCTTGATTGAATTATTTAGGTTTTGATGCGTTCAAGCTACGCTTGCGACCAACGTGGCCAGACACACATCTTTGTACTGTATAGCAAGTAATACAGGCCGTTAATATAGTGCCGGTACTTTTTGCTTACATACAGAGGGCGTATTATACGCACAATAAGCACTAAAATCTAGTACAAAAAAAACCGCCATCTAAAAGACAGCGGTTTTTCAAGTTCAATAAGTTTTATTAAGCAGACCTTGTCTAGTCGATAGACTCAAACATAGCGCTAATAGATTCTTCGTTATTGATACGGCGTAAGCTTTCAGCCAATAGTGAAGCAATCGTTACTTGACGAATTTTTTCACAAGCTTTTGCTTCATCAGATAAAGGAATACTGTCAGTAACAACTAACTCATCCAATACTGAATTGCTAATGGTCTTAATCGCATTACCCGATAATACTGGGTGAGTGATGTAACCTAGAACACGGCGTGCACCATTGTCTTTAAGTGCTTGAGCAGCTTTACATAAAGTACCAGCGGTATCTACCATGTCGTCAACGATAACACAGTCACGGTCTTTAACATCACCGATGATATGCATCACTTGTGATTCGTTTGCACGAGCACGACGCTTATCGATAATGGCCAGTTCAGTATTACCATCTAGCTCTTTGGCCATCGCACGAGCACGGACGACACCGCCTACGTCTGGTGACACAACCATTAGGTTATCATAACCTTGTTTTTTAAGGTCTTTTAGTAATACTGGAGTACCGTAGATGTTGTCTACTGGGATATCGAAGAAACCTTGGATTTGGTCTGAGTGCAAATCAACAGTCATCACACGGTCGATGCTAACGATGTTAAGCATATCCGCAACCACTTTGGCTGAGATAGGCACACGTGCTGAACGAGGACGACGGTCTTGACGAGCATAACCAAAGTACGGCATTACAGCTGTGATACGGCCTGCACTTGAACGGCGCAGAGCATCAGCCATAACCATGATTTCCATCAAGTTATCGTTGGTAGGGGCACAAGTAGGTTGCAGAATGAAAACGTCTTTACCACGAACGTGCTCTTTAATCTCGACAGCAATTTCGCCATCAGAGAAGCGCGTGACATCAGCACGGCCAAGAGGGATGTGTAGGTGATCAGCGACAGTTTTTGCCAGTTCAGGGTGGGCATTACCCGTAAAAATCGCCAGATATGGCATGGTTCAAGTCCTATTTATTTGACTTAAGAGAGGAGCAGTAGAGACTGCACAAATAAAGAAGAAAGTTGAACGTTTAGAAAATGGCAGGGGTAGCTGGACTCGAACCAACGGATGTCAGGATCAAAACCTGATGCCTTACCAACTTGGCTATACCCCTGTAACAGACAAACTTTATCAAGAAGTCTTACGCTGCTAGCTGCTATAAGTTAGCATGTCTCTTGATAATTTACTATCAAAATATTAATAAATTTGTTTCACTAATGTTTTGATACTTTTTACTTATTGTCTAATCGGTAGCGTTCGAGGCGAACTATACCGAAAACTAACTAGATATGTCAACAAACTAAACCGTTTAATTTTATAAATAAGCAGTTTAGCCTATGACGAAAATGGCAGGGGTAGCTGGACTCGAACCAACGGATGTCAGGATCAAAACCTGATGCCTTACCAACTTGGCTATACCCCTGTATGGGCGAGTTATTATACACAAGAATTTATCGATTGCAACTGTTTTTCGAAGATATTTAAAAAATATCGGTTTTACACCCTCAGATTGCCCTATTTATCTCAATAAAGACTCAGTTATTATGGCATGACAAGGGGGCGGATTGTTAATCATATAAGTTTGGATTTGAGGAGTGGCGGCTTCAGGAATCGGTAAAAACACACTGCTACCTGTGCCCGTCATTCTAGCAGAGCTGTTAGTAATGGATTCTAGTTTTTTTAGATATGCCAGTGCTTGTTTAACTTCTGGCACTAAATTTGTCACTACCGGCTCAAACACATTGCTAAAAGGAGGGTAGAGTCGGTCGAGATAACCTTCACTATTTCCTTGAATGTCAGACACGCTTAATGCGGGAATATCACGGCGCAATTCAGGGTGGGCAAATAGAGCCTGAGTAGAAGCGTGGGCATTGGGGTTTAATAACAGATAATGCTGAAGTGGGAGGGACAACGGAGTCAACTTTTCACCTATGCCTTCAGCGACAGCATCTTTACCCAAGATAAAAATGGGCACATCAGCACCAACACGACTGCCAATTTCGATTAGTTTTTGCTGCTCTAAATTAAAGCCCCATAGCTTATTTAGCGCTAAAAGAGTGGTTGCTGCATTGGAAGAGCCACCGCCCAGTCCAGCACCCGTAGGCAGCACTTTGTCCAGCTTGATATCTATCACTGGTAGACTCTCAAGCGTTTCAAAGAGCTGAGTATCAGATTTAACGGCATCAATTAAAGCTAGGGCAACCTTGGTGATTAAGTTATCAGTGATGTCTGCAGTGACTGTCACCTCGCTGTTTAAGCTAATGGGTAGCTGAAGGCTCTTAAAGTCATCTTTGGGATTAAACTGCTTTTTACTGACCTGAAAGTGTAAAGTATCGCCCCAATCAAGCAGACGAAATACGGTTTGCAGGTCGTGATAGCCATCTGCACGTTTACCGGTAATGTGTAAAAACAGATTGATTTTCGCTGGGGAGAATAAGCTAAACTGAGGCAAAGAGGTCATAGAGTCATCACATCAAATACAAAAAAAGTAAGACAAATTAAAGTTTTAACAGAGGCTGTGAGAAGGGTTGAGGGTCTCAACCTCTTCAAAAGCTAATCCACTAGCCATGTGAAATGGTCAGGATTACTCTGTGACCATCAGCACGAAGTACCGTGATTTTATTAGGTGTACGTGTGCTAGCATTATCGTCTTTATAACTAAATTTGGCTACCCAATCTCCATTTTGTGACGCTTGTATACGGCCCTGGGTATCTAGCTCACTGTTGGTATCTGAGGGTGCTGGGCGACCAGAAATCCAGTGACGCAGCTGTGAAATAGGCGCTTGCCAGCCTGTTGCTTGTAATAACAGCTCTTCAGGAGAAGCCGCTTTAATTTCTCCAGTGCGGTCACTGACCAAAGTGGCAGTACGGCCATCATATTCAATAACGGTATGACCAATGCCCAAGGCACCGGTTAGGTCTATGGCAAAGCGGTCTTGCTCTTGGGCCCAGACATAAAAAGCGCTGCCCGTTTGGGCTGCACTGTTTTCAGTCTTCGGCGTGGTAATGCCAATTTTTCCGCGGATATTAAAGCTTTGTAATAATTCTGGGTATTGCGGGGTACTGCCAGTAATCACACTGCTATTGGCATTAGGCGTCGTCCCCATATGCTGCGTGGTTTGACAGCCGGTAATAATAAAAGCGCTGGTAGCCAAAATTAGACTTAAGGCCCCTTTTTTAGAGACCGCTTTAGCAAAAGATATTTTTGGGTTTGAAATTACAGGCTTTTTGCTGAGCAGTGTGGTCATAATTATCCTTAATTTATTTAGGCTTAGTCTGTATTTTGGCTATACATAAAAGCTTAAAGACAGAGTAATAGGGAGTATTTGTTTAAATAGGAAATAGATTAAAGGAGATGATTTTAGCAAGGCTTTGTGAGTTTTAAGAGTCTGTAGCGTTCAACTTTTGTGTCCGTATTGCTAAAAAGACTCTTAGCAGCCCTAGAGCCACTACTAAAGCTTCTACTAAAGTTACTACTACTAATAAGACTGCAATCTATCACTAATGTCTTGCTGACCAACGGCAAAGCGCTGCTGAATATCGCCAAATAAGTCTAAGACTTTATCTTGTTGATTTAGGCCTTGGTAGGCACGCAGTAAGATAATCCCTGAATCTAAAGTCGGCGAGATGTCATAGGGTACTTCGAGATACTCAATAACTTGCTGATACTGCTCTTTGGATAAGGCGTCAGCGGCCAATAGGTTTAATGCCGCTAAGTAGTTTTGTTGATTAAACTGGGGCGAATCAAAGGGTAGTCCCAAAACTAACTGAGCCAAATTCAGCGACTGCTCAACATCTTGCTCGTTGCCCACTTCAAATAATAGTTTGGCAGAGGCAACCATATAGTCCGGGTTTTCAGGATCAATGAGTAGCAAACGATCGAGCAACCGACGCTTTAGAGCAGTGTCTTGTTCATTGTCTAATAATTGCGCTCGAGCAAACATCAGCTTAGTATCATCTGGATAGCGCTTATTGGCCTCAGCTAAAAGGTTTCGGGCTTCGGTTAGTTTGTCTTGTTGACGCAAAATATCTGCTTGTAAAATAGCGCTTTCGGGTCCGTAGACATCAAACTCGTCACTAAACTGCCTCAAGGTCTCTAGGGCTTTATCAGGATGACCTTGCAATAACTGAATAGACACCAGTTTTTGACGCGCTTTTAGCACTAAGTTTTCTTGCATAACTTTGGATAAAAAACGTTCTGCTCGGTCAAACTTTTGTTGACGCTCAGCGCTAATGCCAAGATAGTAATAAGCTTGATCGATATAGGCAGGCGAGGAAGCCAGAGCAGACAGTAGATCATCCGCTTGGGAGTAAGCCTCGATATCAATACTGACCAAAGCGGCCAGCAAAGTGACCTCTTCATCATGAAATAAATCGTGAGCTTGCAATAACAGTTCATGAGCTTCTTGGGTCTCGCCCAGCTCTAAACGGTAGCGAATCTCATACAGATACAAAGTTTTATTATTCTTTAGTCTTTTTCGCTCAGCACTAATAAACTTTAACACCTGACGGTCAGGTTGCAGCTGCTTTAAGATATCGGCCTTCAATACAATAAAAGGAGCGTTGTCAGGCTTGAATTTCAAAGCCCGGTTGACACTCAATAAAGCGATATCAGGCTGCCCCAATTGTGACATCAAGCCAGCTTGCATGACTAACAAAGAGGGGTTGTCGTGTTTAGGAAGGCGCAACAAGGTTTCTAGCAGTAAGCGTTGATCAGACTCATTGGTGGGATAAATACCAATGAGAATCTCACTAAGGTCCGCCTGAGTATCGTATTCTAAAATCTCAGATAACACCTTGCCTGACAAATTATAGTCATGAGCCTTTAGTGCCAAATGTGCCACATAGAATAGGGCAGGGACGTGCTCGGTGTTTTGTTGTTGCCACTTAACAGCGAACGCTAAGGATTCTTTTGGCATTTCATAAAGTAAGGACAACTCTAAAGCCCGCTCAAAGACAGTTGTGGCTTCATTCTTAAAGGCCTCCTGCTTATAAAGCTGTAATCCTGCGTCTATTTCACCTCGATTAATCAAAAACTCAGCTTGCATTACATTAAGCAAACTGGGGCGGTGTTTGGTTAAAGACAAACGGCCATGAGATTCGTCTACTACTTGGTCACCAATATTGGGAGGCAGTGTGGTTGGCTCAGCTCTAGATTGGGTAGATTGAGCCATAGAATCTGGGGTGTCTTTTTTATCTATGATGCTGATAATTGGAGATAACACACGACGTATAGGGTCTAAGACATTAGCAGAAGCAGAGTGCGAAGCCATACTGGCCAAGCTTAGCAGGATACACAAACGTAATAAGCGCTGACGGGTAAGGCTTAGGGGCTTTTTTTGATGAGTCTGTTCTTTTTTTGGCAACTTGCGGTTTGAAGCGGCTCGTGAATTACGCTTTGAGTGTTTGGCTGAAATTGCTTTTTTTAGGTCAGAGCTAAAAGTCTGCTTAAAGGTTAGGCGCAGGCGAGCCTGGGACTCCCCAAAACGAGTTTTGACCCTTTTTGTCACTTTTTTAGACTCATTAAACTGCTGTAAAAAAAGCATAAACTTCCGACTGGTGTAATAAGATGATAGGCACTTGCTAGTGGCTATTTTTTGGCGGACAGGCAATCCTGACTCGATGAAAGTGGTGTTTGTTTAAGGATGAAATCTTACTAGCGGCGCCAAAAAACCTACAGAATATCCCTTAAAGTAGGTAGGAAGACCTTTAAAATAAAGCCTTAGACCGGCCACCGCTGGCAGCAAAATATTGGATTCTATTATAATCAATTATTAGCCAGTCTAATAGTATTATCCTTGTTACTTCTGACGCTGCCATAGCCAGTCAGCTAGTGCGGTTAAGGCACTTTGTGGTCCAAAGCTGTATTCAATCGCTTGTTTTCCTTCAACAAATAAAGACTTGGCATAGTCCGTTGCTGTGTCTACGCCCATTAATCTGACATAGGTCGATTTATTTAAGCCTTCATCACTGCCTGCAGGCTTGCCTAAAGTATCTGTGCTGGCAGTCACATCCAAAATATCGTCTTGAACCTGAAAAGCTAGGCCAATATTTTGGGCAAATTGAGTCAGTGAAGGCAGTTGCTCAGAGCTTGCTTTTGCACATACGCCGCCCATCAAAACAGCCGCTTCAATTAAAGCCCCTGTTTTGTCACGGTGAATGGCTTCAAGTTCAGCTTGAGTAATTTGTTTATTCTCAGCATTTAAGTCGAGCATTTGGCCAGAAACCATTCTTCTAGCTCTTGGAGCAAAAACGGTTAATAATTTGGCGGCCTGTTCATCTGCAATGGGAGCAAACCCTTCAATATTGGCGGTTAATACTTCAAAGGCTAGGGTTTGTAACACATCGCCTGCCAACATAGCCGTGGCTTCATCAAACTTGATGTGACAAGTGGGGCGGCCGCGACGTAAATCATCGTCATCCATGCAGGGAAGGTCATCATGGATAAGCGAGTAGGTGTGTAAGAACTCTACTGCGAGCATGGCGCGGCGACAGTCGTCATTAATCATTAAATCTGATAAGGCTTCGCTCTGTAATTCAAAATCTATCTGGGCACTGCTTTGCTCTACGGTGTGATAGCCACAAGCGACCAATAAAGGACGCACCCGTTTGCCTTGACCTGTCATCGCATAGCGACAAGCTTCTTGTAGTGGGTTAGGAAGACTTGCATGATTTAGCAAGGCATCAATATCAGCGTTTAAGGTGGCGATAACCTGTTGACTTAAATTTTCAAAGTTGACGGGCTGTTTTATCATAGAATCAATGCTCAACAGTCAATGCACAAGGCATAAAAACGGGATGGGAAATTAAGCTGTAATCAAATACAGTTAGACTAGCAGTATTAGTATTAGACAACACTTTATATGGCTTTCATTTAGCTCTTATTGAACTTTTATTCAGCTTTTATCTAATTAGGGCAGTTTAGGCCTTAATTCAAGTGGAGGTTTGGTTGGCTCAAGTGTTGTCTTTAATAGAGACTAGTTTAACATGGGCAAACCAGGTTTAGCGTCTACTGTTGCCGACAAAAGTGTAAAAAACAACACAGTAAATGCGAGGGTCAAAAGCTTTCTGCTTTAAATTGGTGGTTTAAAAAGCTATTTATGCAGATTTTTCTGGTAGTTGCTTGGCAATAAAGATTTGGATAGTCCACTAAATTTATGACCTATGAGTCAGTGATTCTGTTGTGACAGCAAGGGGTTAAATCCCCTACACTAACCGGCGTAAAGAACGATTCAACACGCAGCTATTAGGGTAAAGATATAAACCGGCAAGTTATAGGATAGTAATTTACTACACTGTGTGCGCTCTAATAATATAGAATCTATATAAGTATATGTTTTCAGCTTAGGTTTTATCTAAGCTTATTAGAATATGATCCAAGTGATTTAGCTTCTGACGTGGGGTGACTGCACGTAAAGCTTAAAATAAAGCACTAAAATAACAAGGAGATTTACATGATATATCAAGGTAGCCGTATTACGGTATCACTGTTAGATGATGGCATCGCTAACATGCAGTTTAACGCCGAAGGTGAGAGCGTTAATAAGTTTGATGCAGAAACCAATAAACAGTTTGGCGAAGTTGTTACCGCATTAGAACAAGCAGATAATGTAAAAGGTTTAATTGTTACTTCAAGCAAAGGCGTCTTTATCGCTGGTGCTGACATCACAGAATTTGTGGGCCACTTTAATAAAGAAGCAGAAGAAATTGAAAAGTGGATCGTTGAAATCAACGGTGTATTCAACCGCTTTGAAGACCTACCATTCCCTAAAGTTGCCGCTATTAACGGTGCCGCGCTAGGTGGTGGTTGTGAAATGACGTTGGTTTGTGAATACCGCGTAATGGGCGAAAAAGCACAAATCGGTCTTCCAGAAACTCAATTAGGTATCTTCCCAGGCTTCGGTGGTAGTGTTCGCACGCCACGTGTTATCGGTATCGACAACGCACTTGAGCTTATCGCAACTGGTAAAGCACAAAAACCTGCTCAAGCGCTTAAATTAGGTTTGGTTGACGCCGTTGTTGCTCAAGACGACCTAGAAGCAGCGGCGATTGATCTAGTGAAAAAAGCAATTGCTGGTGATTTAGATTGGCAAGCGAAGCGTGAAGAGAAGCTTCAACCTGTTAAACTAAACCAGCTTGAACAAGCAATGGCATTCAACAGTGCTAAAGGCGCTATCTTCGCTAAAGCAAATCCAAAACAGTATCCAGCACCTGCCATCGCTATCGAAGCGATTGAAAAGCATGTGAACTTGGGTCGTGATGAAGCGATTAAAGTAGAAGCAGCACACTTTGCTAAAGCGGCGAAAACACCACAAGCAGAAAGCTTAGTGGGTCTATTCTTAAACGATCAAACCGTTAAGAAATTAGCCAAAAAGCACACTAAAAATGCTCATGAAATCAATGAAGCAGCAGTACTTGGCGCTGGCATCATGGGTGGCGGTATTGCCTATCAAGCGGCTTCAAAAGGCCTGCCAATCATCATGAAAGACATCAAGTCTGAGCAATTAGACTTAGGTATGGGTGAGGCGAGCAAGCTACTAGGTAAGCAGGTTGAGCGTAAGAAAATGACCCCAGCACAAATGGGTGAAACGCTAAGCCGTATCCGCCCAACGCTTAACTATGGCGACTTTGGTGAAACGGACATCGTTATCGAAGCGGTTGTTGAAAATCCAAAAGTAAAACATGCTGTATTAAAAGAAGTGGAAGGCCTAGTAAAAGAAAACGCTATTCTTGCTTCTAACACCTCAACCATCTCTATCACTCATCTAGCCACTGTGCTTGAGCGTCCAGAGAACTTCGTGGGTATGCACTTCTTCAACCCAGTACACCGCATGCCACTAGTAGAAGTTATCCGTGGTGAGAAATCGTCAGAAGAAGCAATTGCAACAACTGTTGCACTAGCTCAGCGTATGGGTAAAGTGCCTGTTGTTGTGAATGACTGCCCAGGTTTCTTAGTGAACCGCGTATTGTTCCCATACTTCGGCGCGTTTGATCTTCTGTTAAAAGAAGGCGCTGACTTTGTTCATGTTGACAAAGTTATGGAGAAGTTCGGCTGGCCTATGGGTCCTGCATACCTAATCGACGTGGTTGGTCTAGACACCGGCGTACACGGCGCAGAAGTAATGGCAGAAGGCTTCCCAGATCGCATGAAGCCAGACTACAAAGGCGCTATCAAGCATCTGTTTGAAAACAATCGTCTAGGTCAGAAAAACGGCGTTGGTTTCTACAAGTACGAAAAAGACAAGCGTGGCAAGCCTAAGAAAACAGCAGACGACGCTACTTATGCACTGCTAAAAGACACGACTGATGCGGATACTCAACAGTTTGAAGATCAAACCATCATCGATCGTATGATGCTTGCGTTCTGTAACGAAACTGTTCGCTGCTTAGAAGACAACATCGTAGCGACTCCAGCAGAAGCAGACATGGCGATGATTATGGGTGTTGGCTTCCCTCCATTCCGTGGTGGTCCATGCCGTTACATCGACCAAGTTGGCCTTGATAACTACTTAGCGCTATGTGAGAAATATGCTCACCTAGGCAAAGCGTATGAAGCGCCACAAAAAATCCGTGATATGGCAGCGGCTGGCGAAACGTTTTACCCAAAAGCCTAATACGATAAGCTTGGGACGATTAAATAATTAATTAGTCAACTGATGCTTTGATATGCCTTATTAGTGCATGACTCAACAATGAGCGGACAGCGTCAGTTAGGCTAAACGATAAAAAATTCAAGGAGTATTACATGACAACATTAAGTCCAAAAGACGTGGTCATCGTAGATGGCGTGCGTACCGCAATGGGTAAATCTAAAAACGGTATGTTCCGTAACGTTCGTGCTGATAGCATGTCAGCTGAGCTGGTTCGCGCTTTAGTTAAGCGTAACGACTTTGATACTAATGAAGTTGAAGATGTGATCTGGGGCTGTGTAAACCAGACTCTAGAACAAGGTATGAACATTGGCCGTAACATTGGTCTATTGGCTGATATCCCAAAAACAGCTGGCGGCCAAACTGTTAACCGTCTATGTGGTTCATCAATGCAAGCGCTACACACTGCCGCTGCTCAAATCATGACCAACCAAGGTGAAGTTTTCATCATCGGTGGTGTTGAGCACATGGGCCACGTGGGCATGATGCATGGTATCGATATCAACCCAGAAGCGTCTAAGCACTATGCTAAAGCGTCTAACATGATGGGCTTAACTGCTGAGATGTTAGGTCGTATGAATGGCATTACTCGTGAGCAGCAAGATGAGTTCGGTGTTGAATCTCATCGCCGTGCTTGGGCAGCCACTCAAGAAGGTCGTTTTGCTAATGAAATCATTGGCATCGAAGGTCATGATGAACAAGGCCGTCTACAGCTTTGTACTGTGGATGAGGTTATCCGCCCTGACACTACGCTTGAGTCACTAGCGAAATTACGTCCAGTATTTGATCCAGCAAACGGTACAGTAACGGCAGCAACTTCATCTGCGTTATCAGACGGTGCGTCTGCAATGCTAGTAATGAGCGCACAAAAAGCGAAAGACTTAGGTCTTAAGCCACGTGCTCGTATCCGCAGCATGGCAGTAGCCGGTTGTGACGCTGCTATCATGGGTTACGGTCCTGTGCCAGCGACTCAAAAAGCACTAAAACGTGCTGGCATGAGTATTGATGACATGCAAACCATCGAGCTAAACGAAGCTTTCGCAGCTCAAGGTCTGTCTGTACTTAAAGCACTAAACCTACTTGATAAGCAAGACATCGTGAACGTTAACGGTGGCGCTATCGCTCTAGGTCACCCACTAGGGTGTTCAGGTGCTCGTATCACTGTAACGCTACTGAACGCAATGGAGCAGATGGATACTGAAATTGGTCTAGCGACTATGTGTATCGGTCTAGGTCAAGGTATTGCTACTGTTATTGAGCGTGTTTAATCGCTGATTAGGTAAAATACCAAGAGGATTACTTTCATCCTCTTGAATCAAAAGCACCTCTGACGTAATGTTAGAGGTGCTTTTTTAGGTCTTGTATTTGGCCAAACTAATTTCGCTTTATGCCAAAAGGTATCGCCTTATGACTAATAATAAACCTGCTGATCCGGTAGAAAATGGACAAGCCAATGCAAAGTCATCTCTCACCGGTAATGGCAAAAACCCTTACCGAAGATCTGCTTTGACTAAGCTGTTTTTAATCTCAGCTGTGGGTGTTGGGTTGAGTTTGATATCTAGTGCTAAGCTGGCAGCGACTAACTTGGCGGATAAAAAGAACCAAGACTCAATTAAGCCTCAAATACTGGCAGGCAAAGTCACAAAGAGCTTAGAGCAATTTAGCTTTACTACTGAGCAAGGGGTGCAATATCACATAGCTGACCCAAGTCATATCTTGGATGATTTAGCCAAAAAAAGAGGGGTTGTAGATGGCTTCTATACCCTCAACCGAGTTCGAGTAAAGGCTTTAATTAGTAAGGTCGGTAATTACGGCCACATGGGTTATTATGAGCGTCAGGTCACTATTGTCGGGATTGCAGATAGTTAATGCTGTCCTGTTCATATCTCTCACAATCTGTAACTCTAACTTGCTTAAAGTTACGACAACTGTTCACCAAAGGGTTTGACCCAGTGACACTAATATGACTTAATAGAGGTAGGTATTTTTGTCCTCAACAACACAAGGAGTGTGTTATGTCAAAAACCATCACCACTGATAAAACCTATCGCATTATGCGCGAAAATACTCAGGCGATGATCATTGATGTGCAAGAGAAGCTAACCCCGCACATTTATCGTCATGAGGAAATCATCAAAAAGACGCTGACTTTAATTCAAGGCCTACAGCTACTAGATGTACCCATTGTGCTTAACGAGCAATATAAAAAGGGGCTAGGCGAGACACTGCCTGAAATCATGGAGGTACTGGATACTTCAAAGGCCAAGATTATTGAAAAGGTCACCTTTAGTGCCTGTGACAATGATGAAACTTGGAACTATCTGGCACAGCAAAACCGAATTTCAGTGTTGGTATTTGGGGTGGAGACCCATGTGTGCGTCATGCAGACCGTGTTAGATCTACTTGATAACGGTATGCAGCCGGTAGTAATTGCCGATGCCACAGGCTCTCGTGATAGCTATGATCGCCGTCAAGCGATTCGCCGTATGCGCCGAGCTGGAGCAGTCATTACCACCACCGAAGCTATTTTATTTGAGCTGTGTCGTTCAAGCAAAGACCCTGTGTTTAAGTCCATCAGCCAGTTAATTAAATAAACTAGATAAATTACAAAGATTCAGTCTATATTTAGTTAGGACATCCGTGATTAAGTCAGAGGGCTTAGTCACGGATTTTTTAATGAAAATAATCAGACGCTCTAGATGAACGCGTAGTCTTGTATAAGCCAAGATATTCTATTAGCCTATACCAACATTTCCTACCAAAACACAAGGTTTGCTATGTCATTATCCACCCAAAAAAATACAGCCGATAAACCCCTGAATATGACGGATATCACTGAGTTTTTATTAGAGCTTGATGCCCTAAAGCGGGTGAATAGACGCAGTTATGTACCGCAAACCACTCGATTAGAAAACTCTGCTGAGCATTCATGGCATTTAGCAATGGCGTGTTGGTCTATCGCTGAACTATTTGAGCTTGAGGTCAATCATGAGAAGCTTTTGAAACTGGCTTTGGTGCATGATTTGGGTGAGATTGATGCTGGAGATACTTTTTTGTATGACAGCCGTCGTAGCGAAGCGCATATTGAAGAGAGAGAAGGGATTATGCGTCTGCAGGCGCACAGTGGCAACGGCATTGATAACTTGCTTGAGGTATGGGATGAACAAGAGACAGGCAGCAGCCCTGAGACTCAATTATTAAAGGCCATTGATCGCCTATTACCCTTTTTATTAAACCTAAATGCTGAAGGTAAAACCTGGAGTGAGCATGGGGTTAAACGCTCACAAGTGGCGGCTATGCATGCTTTTATAGCAGACAGCTTTCCAGTTATCCATGAGTGGATAGAAGTGCAGCTTGATTATGCGACTGAGCAGGGCTGGCTAGTGGATGCGTAGTAAAGCAGTTAATATGTTCAAAAAATAAAGGTGCACAGGGTGCACCTTTAAATAATGAGTTAAAAAATTCATACATCAACGAGCTAGGCTTTAGTGGCCACACCCAAAAGCTGACCCATCTGCACCACAGAGCCATGCTTCATATCTTGTGTCCATTCGGTGCCGGCGGACTTCGGTAGGACCACAATGGCAGTTGAGCCCAAGTAGAAACGGCCAAGCTCATCCCCTTTTTTCAAGCGGATATTGTGCTCTAAGGTTTGAATCTGCTCGCTGCGTTCAATTTTGCCAGTAGCAACGGTTTCGATACCAGCCACAATCATAGCCCCAACCAACACCACGCAAGCCTTGCCAAATTCAGTGTCAAAAACACAAACTAAGCGCTCGTTACGGGCGAATAAATCAGGCACATTTTGTGCAGTAACATTATTTACTGAGAATAAAGTTCCAGGCACATAGCGGGTCTCAATTAAAGTGCCATCAAAGGGCATATGAACTCTATGATAGTTGCTCGGCGCTAAATACACAGTGGCAAAGCTACCGCCTTCATAATAATTGCCATCTTTATTTTCAGTATCAGCCAGCAGGTGACTAACTGAATAATCACGGCCTTTGGCTTGCAAAATTTGGCCTTGTTGGATGTGGCCAATTTGTGAAATCATACCGTCAGCTGGAGAGATGACACCTTGATCAGTGTTATCAATAGGACGAGCATCCACGTCTAATTCGCGGGTAAAAAAGTCATTAAAGCTCTTAAAATCTGCTAAATCTTTTCTGGCATATTCTTCTAGGGTAATGCCATAGGCTTTTGCAAAGGTTTTGACAAAAGTCTTTTTGATAAGCGGGTTTTTACTGGCAGCCAGACGACCGGCCACTTCACTAATTTTTTGCTGTGGCACCAAGTGTTGGGCTGCGGTAAATAGACCATCACGGGTCAGTAGTAGCTGAGCTTGTTGTTTTAATGAGTTTTTCATTATATTTTTCATAGGGATATCATCGTAAGCTGTGAAAATAAAAGATAAAATTGTTAAATTTAAAAGTAAAGAAAACAAATATTAATAGATAGCTAGTTTATCATAAACCGTATTCAACAACGTTAACAGTGAGAGCGTAGTATTTAAGGTATCACTATTAATTAAGGGATAATTATGAAGGCATTAATTCAGAGAGTAAGCGCGGCCAGTGTGACGGTTGAGGGCCAGGTCGTGGGTGAAATTGAGCAGGGTATCTTAGCTTATATTGGTCTAGGTCCTGAGGACAGTTTAGACACTGCCAAAAAGATGATCGATAAGATTTTGACTTATCGTATTTTCGATAATGAGGCAGGCAAGCTGGATAAAAATGTGCAGCAAGTAGAAGGCGGGCTGTTGGTGGTTTCCCAATTTACTTTAATGGCCAAAACCGATAAAGGTCGCCGTCCAGATTTTGGTGGTGCAATGGCTCCAGCGGCGGCCAGTGCTTTGTTTGAACAACTGGTGGATTATGCCAAACAGCAATACCCAAAAGTAGAAACTGGTAAGTTTGCGGCAGAAATGCTGGTTAAGGCAGATAATGATGGGCCGCTAAACTTTATTTTAGAAACAAATTAAAGAGGGCTAGAAGGTAGCTAACACTAATTTATATAAGGGTAAGTTTTTGATTAAAATGATAACTTAACCTAATAAGTTCTTATATTGTCATCTAATTGTCACAATAATAAGCTGTAATATAACGGTCATAATTTTATGAGCCAAATTACAGTGGGCTGATACTGATGTTAGCAATAACCTTATCAATATCAGACATGTAAACTAAAGGACTACAGATAAGATGAATACGGAAACCATATTGGTTGTAGAAGATGAACCGGCTATTCGTGAAATGATAGTTACCACGTTAGAGATGGCAGGATTTGAGTGTCTGCAGGCTGAAGATGTCAATGAAGCCCATAACCAAGTGGTAGATCATCGACCTGCCATGATTTTATTAGATTGGATGTTGCCTGGTAATCAATCGGGCATAGACTTGTGTCGTCGTCTCAAAAAAGATGAGATGCTATCAGAGGTCCCCATTATCATGCTCACCGCAAGAGGGGAGGAGGATAATAAAGTACAAGGCCTAGATGCGGGCGCCGATGATTATATTACTAAGCCATTTTCTACCCGTGAGTTGGTGTCACGAATCAAAGCCGTTCTACGTCGTAGCAGTGCTTTATCGGGTGATAAGCCTATTGAAGCACAAGGTTTAAGCCTAGATCCTGTTAGCCAACGTCTGTCAGCAGATGGTACGCCGGTAGAAATAGGACCGACGGAATATCGCTTGCTGGCCTTTTTTATGAGTCATCCTGAGCGCGCTTATACGCGAACACAACTGCTAGATCAGGTGTGGGGTGGTAATGTGTATGTAGAAGATAGAACCATTGATGTGCACATTCGACGCTTGCGTAAAGTACTTGAGCCGTATAATTATGCTCAATTTATCCAAACAGTACGGGGTACGGGCTACCGCTTCTCAACCCAAGTAAATGGCTAAATGGCTCTTTTTATACAAGCAGTCTGACTGTTTTAGTCAGACTTTTTGCTTCATAATGTGAGGCAAATTTAGACAGTATTTAGGGCGGTTTGTACCCAATATTTTGTACCTAATATACAGTTATCTATCTTTCAACTGAGACTATCATGAGCTCCTTTAAGCCAAAGCCTGTCGCTAGTAACGAAAGCCCTCGGTCTACTTTGCTATGGTCAGATTTTAAGTGGTTAATCACCTTAACTCTGCTTGGCACACTATTTGGGTACTATATCATCGACTCGGTACCTTTGGGCATCATCGTGGGGCTGCTCATATACAACGTCTGGCGACTTTACGCGGTGCAGCAGTTCTATGGCTGGATGAGGAAGTCTTTAACTTTGCCACCCCCTGAGCTATCTGGCAGCATGACCTTTATGGCCAATCAGCTGTATGAGAGCAAAAAACAAGAGCAAATGACTCATCAAAAAATGATGGCGCTGATTAAAAAAATTCGTAGCTCGTTGCTGGCCTTGCAGGACGCGGTTATCTTGCTCGATAAAGATGACAGTTTGGAGTGGTGGAACCAAGCGGCTGAAACCTTATTAGAGTTACGCTCAGAGGATCAGGGTCGCAGTATTTTGGACCTTATTAATGTCCCCGAGTTTACCGATTATTATGTCAACGCTGTCTCTCCCAATGATGGCGTGCGTTTGCGCTCTTGGCGGGATTATGAGCGATTTTTGCAATGTGAAGTCACTCATTTTGGTACCGAAAAACTGCTAATTATCTATGATGTGACCCGCTTACAGCATTTAGAGCAGATGCGTAAAGACTTCGTGGGCAATGTATCGCATGAGCTACGTACCCCTTTAACTGTATTGATGGGGTATATCGAGACCTTCTCTGATCAGCCAGATTTAGACCCCAAGTGGCAACGTGGCTTTAGTTTAATGACCCAGCAGACAGAGCGGATGAATCGTATTATTAATGATTTACTGCTGTTGTCTCGTCTTGAGAATGAAGAGGCTATTAGTTCTGAGCGGGTTGATATGCCTAAGCTTATGACCAGTATCTTCGATGATGCTCAGGCTTATAACCGAGACTATTGCCACCTGATTGATTTGCATATCGACTCCCAGCTGGATGTCTATGGCTCCTATAGTTATCTTAATAGCGCCTTACTAAACTTAGTCATCAATGCCATAAAATATACGCCCAAAGGCGGCATAGTCAGAATTACTTGGCAAGAAGTAAAAGACGGGTGCTTATTCTCGGTTCAAGACAATGGTATTGGAGTTGCACCCGAGCATCTTGAACGTTTAACGGAACGCTTTTATAGAGTAGATAGCGGGCGCAGTAGAAGCACTGGGGGCACAGGGCTAGGGTTAGCCATTGTCAAACACGTGCTCTATCAGCATGGTGCTAAATTAAAAGTTGAGTCTGAGGAGGATAAGGGATCAACTTTTAGCGTATTTTTCCCAGCCCGCTGTATTTATCGTGAAAAAACAGAGAAAAAGCAGAAAGAAGAGGCGCAACAGGTTATAGAAGCCAGTGACACTGAGAAGCCGCTACTTTTGACCGGCCCTCAACCTCAAGAGCCAGAAGAGTAATGGTTTGATGTGATTGTGATAAGGTATTGCCATACAGAGTTCGGATACCAGATTGAGACACACCCATAAAAAAAGAGCCGTTCACTAAGTGTGAGCGGCTCTTTTTTATTAATACCAAGGGATAAATTACCCTAAAGATATCAAATTAACTGGTGTGAGCAGTTATTAGTGTTGTACACCACCAACGCCATGAACGTGGCCATGGTTTAATTCGTCTTCAGTAGCAGCACGTACTTCAACGATTTCTACGTCAAAGCTTAGTTTTTTACCCGCTAGTGGGTGGTTAGCATCTACAGTTACTGTGTCTTCGTTAACGTCAGTAACAGTAACTAGCATAACTTGGCCTTCAGCTTCAGACTGGAACTGCATGCCAGGTTGGATGTTATCAACGCCTTGGAAATTAGCGCGAGGTACTTGTTGTACTGCTTGCTCTTGATATTCACCATAAGCATCAGCTGGTTCGATAACCGCTGTTAGTGAATCGCCAGCAGACTTGCCTTCTAACTCTTTCTCAAGACCTGGGATGATGTTGTTATGGCCATGTAGATAAGCTAGAGGCTCACCTTGTGACTGGTCGATAACGTTGCCACTTTCGTCTTTTAGGATGTAGTTAAAACGTACGGCAGTATCTTTTGCGATTGTTGTCATAAAATTTCCTCAAATAAATATAGGCGTTCTATATGTTCATTAATAATACAATAAAGTAGGGTGCTTATAGGGGTCAAATATAAAGCTAACAATGACAGCTAACCGTTTATTCAGCCACACCTCTGCTAATTGCCTTGTCTAATAGATTGCGGTGATAGATAAAAGTTTCAAGTCATGTTCTCAAATTAATCGCCAAATTGCTAAGTTTTTTACAAAAAATTAAGCTTTTTTATTCAATAAAGGCGAAAAAAGCCCCGAAAATCCGCAAAAGAACAGGATTTGGCTGTTTTTTTGCTCATTTTAACGGCAGTTTTTTATCATATCCTTCTCTAAGATAGGCATAAATAGTAACAAAGACTTAAGGCAATCTACCCCTTTAAGGTTGAAGTTTGGACCAAAGCCCCCGACTTAATCAATATCTAAGGAATAAAATAAGCGGATTAGCATAAGAGATAGAGGCAGTTCTATCTCCCCTCGCTTTGCCCATTATAGTACGGACAATATATTTAATTTAGATGAAAAACGGGCCTACTCTTATTATAGAGAGTCTTGTATTACAGAAAGTTTTTACTTTAAATTCATTACAATGGATATAAACACTAACTATGACCACTTTGCAGAGTATCAACAGTCAGTCACCTTCGCACAATGCCACTCATTCAAGCCCATCTGTTGTGGATTACCATTTAGATTTTAGCCGCTTCAAGCAGCATCTGGTCGATGTTACTTTGAGCTTTACCGCTGAGCAGGACGCTCCTACTTTGTGGTTGCCCGCTTGGATTCCAGGCAGCTATTTAATGCGTGAGTTTGCTCGCAATATTACTGCGGTTCATTATCAGCTGGCTGATCAAGATGAGGGGTATAGGGCCGGTAAACTTAGCAAAAACGAATGGCAGCTTACTGAAGTTAAAGCTGGAGATACGCTACAAGTCACTTATGAGGTGTACTGCTATGACTTGTCAGTGCGCACCGCCTATGTGGATCAAACCCGTCTTTATGGCAACTTTACCTCACTAGCCTTGGCTGTGGAAGGCTTAGATCAGAGCCCTGTCTCAGTAACTCTAAGTGTGCCTCAAGACTTTTATGAGCTAAATAACACAGATAAGAAGGTTAAAATCGCTTGCGGCTTAAAGCCCACTTATATACATAGTGACAATGTGCACTATTATCATTTGCAGGCTGAAAACTATCATGAACTGATTGATTATCCGTTTGAGATTGCGCCGCAAGATGAGTTTGATTTTATTGTGCAGGACAGTAAGCACAATACCATTGCGCACCGCTTTTATATCTCAGGCAAGCACAGTGCTAATTTGGGCAGATTGCAGCAGGATGTGAAGCAAATTTGCCAAACTTTTGTCAGCTGGCTAGGGGACGCGCCTTTTGGTGGCAAAGACTATGATGGCTACACTTTCATGACTTATGCCAGTGGTAATGACTATGGCGGTCTTGAGCACATCAACTCAACCAGTCTGGTAACCCCACGTAGTGATTTGCCCACAGCAGCAGAAGCTAATGAGCCAAGTGACAGCTATCAGCGCTTCTTAGGCCTGTGTAGCCATGAATACTTCCATGCTTGGTGGGTAAAAACAGTGCGTCCTGATGTGATGATGAACGTCGATTTACGTCGTGAGGCATATACGCCACTACTTTGGGTGTTTGAGGGCTTCACTTCTTATATTGACGACTTTATGCTTCAAGCATCGGGTGTTGTCAGTGCTAAGAGTTACTTGAAGCTGCTACAAGGGCAGATTAATCGTTACACTCAAACTCATGGTCGAGCGTTACAAAGCGTGGCTGAATCAAGTTATGACGCTTGGATTAAGCTGTACCGCGCCGATGAAAATACCGGTAATGCTGGCATCAGCTATTACAACAAGGGTGCTCTAGTAGCTCTATGTTTAGACTTGACCTTGATGCAGCAAAGCGCGGGCAAGTACCGTTTATTTGATGTGGTGAAGGCCTTCTATCAACTGGCCAAAGAGCAGGGCGAGGCGGGTAATCGTATCCGTATCGGTATGGATAACGATAATCTAGAATCGGTTATTGGTCAGTTTATGGATAAAGCCGTTTGGCAAGATTTCAAAGCCAAATATGTCGATGGTGTAGAAGAGCTTCCGATTTATGAGCTACTAGAAGCCAATGGCATCAAGATAACTGAAGACAGCAAAGACAATACGCAGGCCTGGGGTATGAGCTTTAGTGAGAGTAGTGAAGGCTTACAAGTGACCAAAGTGTTACGAGACAGTGTGGCCAGTGAAGCCGGTATCTCTGCTAAAGATGTGATTGTCGCCATTGATGGGATTAAAGCGACCAAAAAACAGCTACAAAGCGTGGCCGAGTCAAATCTTGAATCGGTAACCTGTCATGCCTTTCGCCGTGATGAGCTAATGAGCTTTGAGGTTAGAAATCAAACTCAGTCAGGCGTTGGAGCAAACCCAAGCTTGGAGAAAGTGACTTTAAGCTTAAATGAGTCTGGATTTGAAGAGTGGTTGCAGCCAGGCTTCGTCAACTAATTTGTTAGGCTATAGTTAAAGAGATATATTGCAGTGGGTGGCTAAAAGAAATTAATTTTAGACCCACTGCAGTATTTCTTGTATTACTTAAATAAAACTTAATTATTTAAGATATCTTATTTTCAATTCTTGGTATTCAGCTATCATTTCCCATTTTACTTAGAAGCATAATCTATGTCTTATCATCAGCCTTTGCAGGGCGCCTTTTGGATGATTGCTGCAGGCACTATGTTTGCAATCATCAATACAACCTTACAGTATTTGGGGATTAATTACGGAATAGGCTCGGGAGCTGCCGTACTATTGCAATACGGCATTGCGCTGTTGCTGTTTTTGCCGTTAATGCGTACCGGTGCCATTCGTACTGCGGTGTCTTCAGACTTTAGACTGCTGCATGTGATACGAGTCGGCGTTTCGGTTATTGGTATTCAGCTTTGGACTTGGGCTCTGGCTTATCCCGTACCGATTTGGCAGGGCATTGCTCTGCTGATGGTGTCGCCCTTATTTGCCACTGTTGGCTCAGGTCTTATTTTACGAGAATCCGTGAGTGGTGCTCGTTGGCTGGCGACCCTTGTTGGATTTATTGGTGCCATGTTGGTGCTATGTTGGTGCTACAGCCATGGTCTGATGGGTTTATGTGGGCCAGTTTATTGCCCGTAGCAGCGGCTTTCTTTTGGGCCAGTGCCTCTTTGATGACCAAGTTTACGGTCAGCCGTGATACCCCAACGACCCTTGTTTTTTATCTATTAGTATTAATGTTGCCCTTTAACTTAGCATTTGGTTTACCTAAGTTTGAGCTACCCAGTGATTGGCATGTTTGGGCATTGCTCATTGCGATTGGTGGATTGACTGCGTTTGCACAATGGGCGATTGCGAAGGCTTATTCAGTGGCCGATGCATCCTTCGTGCAGCCCTTTGACCACATCAAACTGCCCCTTAATGTACTGGCAGGCTTTATCGTGTTTGGTTGGGTGCCACCAGGAATGTTATGGGTGGGTTCTGCACTGATTATCGCTTCGGTGATATTCGTCACTCATTACGAGCGTCGTCAAAACCCAGTAGAAGTATTGTGGGAAGAGGCTCAACATGAGGCCGAGCTTAAAGGTAACAAGCAGCTAAATAACCAGAGTAACTGATATACTTCACGAAATAAGCGTCTTAAAGCCGCTTATTTTTCTCTCTTTTATCCTTAAATACTGTATCAGTTAGCTAACGTCTAACGCCCAGCTCTTTTAAGCGTTTGTCGTTCAAGTGCACTCTTACAAACTCTCCAACCGCTAAATTACCCAGCTCAAAACCTGCCGCTGACCAACGAATTAAGCGCAAGCAAGGCAGTCCCACATGGGCCGTCATGCGACGCACCTGGCGGTTTTTACCCTCATAGATAGTCATCATTAGCCAAGAATCCGGCACACTTTTTCGCTCACGAATGGGCGGGTCCCGTTGCCAGAGTGGCATGGGTAACTCTTCTTCACTCACATGCTGAACTTCAGCGGGCAAAGTTTTGCCATCTTTTAATACCACGCCTTTACGCAGCTGATCTAATTGCTCAGGCGTAGGAATACCTTCCACCTGCACCAAGTAAGTTTTGCCCTGCTTTCGGCCTGCATTGGCTTTGGGTGGGTGAGTGATTGCCTTATTAACTTGACCGTCTGAAGTTAATAATAACAACCCTTCACTGGTAGCATCGAGACGACCGGCCACACGGAGCGACTTGTCTGTAAAAAACTGCGACAGTGGCGCAAATTTATTATTGGCATCATCACTAAACTGACTTTGCACGCCATAAGGTTTGTTAAATAGGATAACTGAAGGCATAAGAGAACTAATGTTTTAAGAAATGGAATTTGGAGTTAATGGCTTTATTCTATCATGAGCCAAAGCTTGTAAAATCAAAACACCCCAAGGCTTGTAGCATTAGGGTGTTTTGATTGGAATAAGAGACTAATCTTAAACTAAACCAACTTTAGAAGTTAACCGGCTATAAAGAAGCCAGAACTTCGTTAAAGGTGTTGCTTGGGCGCATAACTTGCTTCACGACATCATCATCAGCGAAGTAATAGCCTTGTAAGTCTACAGGCTTGCCTTGAACGGCATTGAGCTCATTGATAATGGTCTCTTCATTGTCAGCAAGTGCTTTAGCAAATGGCGTGAAACGCTCTTTAAGCGCGGGGTCTTTGTCCTGATTTGCCAGTTCTTGCGCCCAGTATAGTGCCAAATAGAAGTGGCTACCGCGGTTATCAAGTTCACCCACTTTACGAGAAGGCGACTTATTGTTTAATAGTAACTTCTCGGTAGCGTCACTTAAGGTGTCGGCTAAAATCTGCGCTTTTGGATTTTGGTCTGTGCCATGCTCAGCTTCATGCTCAAGCGAGACAGACAATGCCAAAAACTCACCTAATGAATCCCAACGTAAATGGTTTTCCTCGAGTACTTGCTGAACGTGCTTTGGTGCAGAACCGCCAGCACCTGTTTCAAACAGACCACCGCCATTCATTAGAGGAACAATCGACAGCATCTTAGCACTGGTGCCCAGCTCAAGAATTGGGAACAAGTCAGTTAGATAGTCACGTAAGACGTTACCCGTAACAGACAGCGTGTCTTTGCCGGCAATGAGGCGCTCTAGCGTAAAGCGAGTCGCTTCTCGAATAGACATGATACGAATATCAAGATCGTCTGTGTCGTGATCTTTAAGATAATGCTCTACTTTTTTGATTAAGGCAGCGTGGTGAGCACGATCTTTATCTAGCCAGAATATGGCAGGCATACCGCTTGCACGGGCACGATTTACCGCAAGTTTCACCCAGTCTTGGATAGGGGCATCTTTGACACGGTTCATACGCCAAATATCATTCTTTTTGACCGCGTGTTCAGTGAGTACATTGCCGTCCTCATCAAGCAACAGCACTTTACCTTTACCAGGCAGTTGGAACGTGGTGTTATGCGAGCCATATTCCTCAGCTTTTTGAGCCATTAGGCCTACGTTGGGCACCGTGCCCATGGTGGTTGGGTCGAACGCGCCATGTTCTTTACAGAACTTAATGGTCTCGTCATATAAAGCCGCGTAGCTACTGTCAGGAAGGACCGCTTTGGTATCGTGAAGCTCACCATCTGGCCCCCACATTTGACCGCCACTGCGTATCATCGCTGGCATGGAGGCATCAACAATCACATCACTTGGCACATGTAGGTTGGTAATGCCTTTGTCTGAATTGACCATGGCTAGAGGTGGGTTGGTGTCATAGACCTTTTGAATATCGGCTTCAATTTCTTTACGCTGATCGTCCGGTAGCTCTTGGATTTTTGATAATAACTGAGCAAAGCCATTATTCACATCGACACCGATTTTATCAAACGTTTTGCCGTGTTTGGCGAATAAATCTTTGAAATAAACTCTTACCGCTTCACCAAATAAAATCGGGTCAGAGACTTTCATCATCGTCGCTTTTAGGTGAATTGAGAACAATACCCCTTTTTCTTTAGCGTCTTGAATTTGCTCTTCTAAGAAGTTACTCAACACATCAAAGCATAAAATGGATGTGTCGAGAAGCTCGCCCTCAATTAGTGGCGCAGGTGCTTTAAGTTCAGTCTCATTGCCACTTTCATCAATATAAACCACACGGTACTGAGTTGGCTTTTCAATAGTGAGTGATTTTTCATCATCAACAAAGTCACATGAGGCCATGGTTGCCACGTGAGTCTTCGAGTCTGGGCTCCATGGTTTCATAGAGTGAGGGTGAGCACGGGCAAAGGCTTTCACTGCTTTTGGTGCGCGGCGATCAGAGTTGCCCTCACGCAGGACTGGGTTAACCGCACTGCCTTTGATTTTATCAAAACGAGCCCGAATCTCTTTTTCTTCGTCCGTTTGTGGGTTGTCAGGGAAGTCTGGTATCGCAAAGCCTTTTTCTTGTAACTCTTTGATGGCCATTTTTAGCTGATGAATAGAAGCACTGATGTTAGGCAGTTTAATGATGTTTGCTTCTGGTTTTAAAACCAGTTCGCGAAGCTCTTCTAGGGCATTGGGCACACGCTGATCTTCTTTCAGATAGTCAGGGAAGACAGCTAAAATTCGAGCTGCTAATGAGATATCACTGACTTCAACGTTAATGCCGGCGGTCTGTGTAAAGGCTTCTACAATAGGTAAAAATGATTGAGTGGCTAGGGCAGGGGCTTCATCTGTTTTGGTGTATATAATTTTTGACATCGTTATTTAATCCTTTTTATTGTTATAAATGAGACGCTTGTTATACAGCGGCTAAGTTTTGCTTTAAAGATTAGGCTTATTCCATAAGCCATTAATCAGTATCTATTGATTACTCTGTAATATTACTAAACTGTTGGCTTTGACGTCAGTTTACAAATCGTATCTAACGTATCGGGTTAATAAATAATCCGGAAGAGGATAGGGGTAAACGGGTCATAGCGAATATACTGAATAAAAAAACGCCCCACAGATTAATCTATGGGGCGTTTTTGCGACTTTAATTTAGAATATAAGGATACTATTAGAAGCATCTATTATCTTCTAACTCAAGCCACTTGTTTATAGAGACGCGATAGCATTGTTGAACGTTTTGCTTGGACGCATAACGCTTTGAGCAAGTTCTTCGTCAGCATAGTAGTAGCCTTTGATGTCTACTGACTTGCCTTGAACTTCGATTAGCTCTTTCACGATAGCATCTTCGTTGCTCTCAAGCGTCTTCGCTAGTGAAGAGAACTTCTCTTTTAATTCAGCGTCTTGGTCTTGAGTAGCAAGCTCTTCTGCCCAGAATTTCGCTAGGTAGAAGTGGCTACCACGGTTATCAAGCTCACCAGTCTTACGTGATGGTGACTTGTTTTCTACCAATAGCTTTTCAGTAGCTTTATCTAGCGTGTCTGCCAATACTTGTGCTTTTGGATTGTCTTGAGTTTTCGCTAGATGCTCTAAAGATACCGTTAACGCTAAGAACTCACCTAGAGAGTCCCAACGTAAGTGGTTTTCTTCAATTAGCTGCTGAACGTGCTTAGGAGCAGAACCACCGGCACCTGTTTCAAACAAGCCGCCACCCTTCATTAGAGGCACTACTGATAGCATCTTCGCACTGGTACCTAATTCTAAGATTGGGAATAAGTCAGTTAGGTAGTCACGTAGGATGTTACCCGTTGCAGAGATGGTGTCTAGACCACGAGCCACACGCTCTAACGTGTAACGCATTGCACGTACTTGAGACATAATCTCAATGTGTAGACCTTCAGTATCATGGTCTTTCAAGTAAGTTTGAACTTTCTTGATTAGTTCGTTTTCGTGTGGACGGTATGGGTCTAACCAGAACACAACTGGCGTGTTTGATTCGCGAGCGCGAGTAACGGCAAGTTTAACCCAGTCTTGGATCGGCTCATCTTTCACCTGACACATACGCCAGATATCGCCTTTCTCAACCGCTTGTTCCATCAATACTTCGCCAGTATCAACGTCTACAATACGAGCAATACCCGCATCGCTTGATTCAAACGTCTTGTCGTGTGAACCGTACTCTTCTGCTTTTTGAGCCATTAGACCAACGTTTGGTACCGTACCCATAGTAGTTGGGTCGAAGTTGCCATGCCACTTACAGAAGTTGATCATCTCTTGGTAAATACGAGCGAAAGTAGACTCAGGCATTACTGCTTTACAGTCATACATTTTGCCGTCAGCACCCCACATCTTACCGCCTGAACGGATCATAGCTGGCATAGAGGCGTCAACAATCACGTCGCTTGGTGAATGGAAGTTAGTGATGCCTTTAGCAGAGTCAACCATGGCTAGACGTGGGCGGTGTTCTTGACAGGCGTGTAGGTCGCGCTCAATCTCATCACGTGTTGATTCAGGTAAAGTTTTGATTTTTTCGTACAAATCAGCCATACCGTTGTTCACGTTTACACCAAGCTCATCGAACAGCTTGCCGTGTTTTTCGAACGCATCTTTGTAGTAAATACGAACGGCGTGACCAAATACGATTGGGTGAGATACCTTCATCATGGTCGCTTTTACGTGTAGTGAGAACAGGATACCTGCTTCACGGCAGTCTTCCATTTCACGCTCATAGAACTCAAGCAATGCTTTTTTGCTCATGAACATTAGGTCGATAACTTCTTTGTCTTTAAGCTTGATTTCAGGCTTAAGTACTTTAGTCTCGCCACTATCTAGCAATAGCTCCATACGAACGGTACGGGCTTTGTCTAGCGTCATTGATTGCTCGCCATGGTAGAAGTCGCCACCATGCATGTGTGATACGTGAGTGCTTGACCACTGTTTCCACTCACCCATAGAGTGTGGGTGTTTGCGCGCATAGTTTTTAACCGCTTTTGGTGCACGGCGGTCTGAGTTACCTTCACGAAGTACAGGGTTAACCGCACTACCTAGTGCTTTACCATAACGCTTACGAAGTTCAACTTCTTCGTCAGTTTGTGGGTCTTCTGGGAAATCAGGAAGCGCGTAGCCTTTGCTTTGAAGCTCTTTGATAGCGGCTTTAAGCTGCTGAACAGACGCACTAATATTAGGCAGTTTGATAATATTAGTATTTGGATCCTGTGTTAAACGGCCAAGCTCAGCTAGGTTATCAGGAACACGCTGCTCTTCAGTCAGGTATTCTGGGAATTCTGCTAGCACACGTGCGGCAACTGAAATATCACTTGTTTCAACAGAAATGCCTGCTGTTTTGGTAAATGCTTCAACAATAGGCAAAAATGATAGCGTTGCTAGAGCAGGAGCCTCATCGGTTTTTGTATAAATAATTTTTGACATTATGGTCGTTTATTCCTCTAGGCTGAAGTGAATAGTAAGTCTGGAAACTATCTAAATTGAACACTAAATCGAACAAAGTAATACGGACTTTTTTGTCAAAAAACACAAGACAATGTCTCATATAAAAAGAGAGGACATTGATTGGTTTTTGGTTAAATAAACCTAAATAAGAAGCTGAATGACAATCATCAATACAGCAAATAACAGATGCTTACCTAGGCGTTTTTAGGATTTTACAGCCAGTCCAAACTATAAAATCGTCGTGATGTCAATATCGTATATTGAACCAATTATACTATTTTCGCTTATATCCTATGTATAAGATTTATATTAAGCTAGTAAGTGCGTATTCTACCAGTCATCCGCTCTGATATCATCCTTATCCACATTATTGTTGTGTTTAAAATGATCAAAGAGGTATTGAGGCCATCTATAGTTTTATAGATGGCTTTTTTGTGTCCGCTAATAGCAGATTTCAAGGGCAGATTGCTATAATCTTTAAAACAGTACGATTGGTTTGTTATAGGTTATTGATTTAGATAAGGTTATTTTAATTTATAGAAAATATCCGCTTTTGCAAATTGTGACAGCAAAAGGGTTAGGATTTGATACGCTAGTATAAGCGCCCTATATTAAATGAAAAACAATAAAAGAAAAACAACTGGGGTAACTCCAATCTAGATACTATCTAACATTAGCGGACTAACATAACGGAATTTATCACCGGTCGCCGTAAAACCACCCACTTCAGGGCATAGGTATCTACACAACTTAAAAAGAGCAAAAAAGAATGATAGAATCTTCCAGTATGGCATAGATAAAATGGAGCTAGATACGAGGCTCATCAAACGATATCAACAACTCGTACACAATCACACTCACCCAAACGGTTATCTACATGCTGGTATGAAAGCAACTATGGATACTAAAAGCAGTTTTGCTCAGACCCAAGCGTTA
>NZ_FUGD01000034.1 GCF_900162815.1 Psychrobacter pasteurii
GTAACTATCGAATACATCTATGATGAGCTTCTGACCTTTAGAAAGTGATAGCTGAATTGTTGATTTAAGTGCTTTTTTGCCTGTTTGTCTTGTGCTTAGATGCTTGATAGCAAACTTTTTAAAAGGTATCCAACCCAGTGATTTACGTTTGGCATCAGGACGGTTGCTGCGCCAATGAAGTTTGGTTTTTTTAAACTGCTTACGCGCCTTGGCGTGAGTCTCATTGATAGCTTGTAAGGTCTGACTGTGTAATCTTAAATACTCGCCACTTCCTTTGGTATACTCACTTAGATCATAAGCACTAAAAAACTTACCGGTACGGTTTAGATGCTCAAAACTTAACGCATTAACATAGTTCCACACGAAGTTCACTGAACCGCTTAGACGATTCAGCTCTTTTATGTGTTTGTCTTTAATGCGTAGCTTGAGTGTTTTCATATGCTTAGTATGGCAAGATTAATTTTAGCTTACAACCCTTTAACGACTTCTTACGACAGTGTGTGTCGCCTTATATCCACCCCCTGAAGTAGGTGGTTTTACGGCGACTGGTGATAAATACACTATAGGCCTACTATAAGTCTGCGACCTATAATCCTCTGCCTTTAAGACTGATTATAGAGCGAAGCAAAGCGTAAAATTGAGTAATTTCTACTTTATTTTTACTTTGTTTGGCTGATAGACTATACTGTTCTACTTTTATTATTTTATAGCAGTGAGCTTTGCATTTACGACACTTTGCTATGTTAGCCATTGTCTGATGCGGCAACTGCCCATATAAAGACCTAATAAAAGCTAAATGCGATGCTCTTTTTATACCTAACTGTCGCCTAGCGGATATCTTTGTAGGCGGTAAATTGGGTTGTGGGTTAGTCATTACCTTTAGCTTGTAGGCTTTAGGGTTGTGTTTTTACAACCAAAAAAACCAGTTTTAGCGTTATATTCTTGGCATTTCTCAGGGCCTCATGGCACGGATATCAAGTTTATTAATCTGATATCCCCTGAGTATTGCTTATCATTAAAATCAAACGATTAACATACAGGGTTAATAACCATGGCAAAAGATTTACAAATTACCACTAACAAGGTAAATGACAACCAAACACAATTGACAGTTAAAGTACCTGTCGAACAGATTCAGAACAAAGTGGAAGGCCGTATCCGCAATGTGGCAAAAACTGCCAAAATTGATGGTTTCCGTAAAGGTAAAGTGCCAGTTTCACACATCCGTGCCCAATACGGTGCTGGTATCCAGCAAGAAGTTATCAACGACGTAATCCGTGACACAGTATTTGAAGCAATCAAAGCTGAAGACGTACGCGCTGTTGGTATGCCAAATATCGATGACGTAAAACTAGAAGACGAATTCTTAGTATATCAAGCCACTGTTGAAATCTTCCCAGAAATCAAAGTTGAAGGCATCAAAGATATCGAAGTAGAGCGTCACACTGCGACTATCAATGACGAAGACGTTGATACTATGATTGAAAACCTTCGCAAACAGCGTCAAGAATTCGCTGAAAAAGAAGGCGAAGCTGCTGAAGGCGATCAAGTAACTTTCGACTTTGAAGGCTCTATCGACGGTGAAAAATTTGAAGGCGGCGCAGCTGAAGACTTCAAACTGGTTCTAGGCAGTGGTCAAATGATCCCAGGTTTCGAAGACGGTATCGTTGGTATGAAAGCGGGTGATGAAAAAACCATCGACGTAACTTTCCCAGAAGAATATCAAGCTGAAAACCTAGCGGGTAAAGCAGCTCAGTTCAAAATCAACGTTAAGACTGTTGAAGAGCCTAAGCTTCCAGAAATCGACGAAGAGTTCCTAGAATTATTCGGCGTAAAAGAAGGCGGTGTTGAGCAGCTTAAAGCAGACGTTCGCAAAAACATGACTCGCGAAGTTAAGAACGCAGCTCGCAACCAAGTTAAGCAAGCTACTTTCGACGCTCTACTTGAGAAAAACGAATTTGACGTACCAAGCGCTATGGTTGATCAAGAAGTTGACCGTCAGCGTAACCTAATGATGCAGCGTTTCGCTCAGCAGTTCGGCGGCAATGCTAACAGCATCGACAAAGACATGTTGCCACGTGAATTGTTCGAAGAACAAGCCATCCGTGCTGCCCGTCTTGGTGTTCTAGTATCACGCGTTATCGAAGAAAACGAACTGAAAGTTGACCAAGAGCGTGTTGAAACTTTCATCAAAGAAACCGCTGAAAACTACGAAGACCCAGCAGAAGTTATCGAATACTACACCAACGATGCACAGCAACGCGCTAACATCGAATCAGTAGTACTAGAAGACCAAGTGGTTGACTTCTTACTTGAGCAAGGCAAAGTAACTGATAAAGAAGTGGGTTACCAAGAGCTTCTAGCTTCTCAGCAACAAGGCATGATGTAATTCATTTCTTGAACTAAAACTTGTTAAATTAACTCTGTTGATTTAGTTTAATAAGTGAGTGGTTAAAAAAATGCCCTGACAATAATGTTAGGGCATTTTTGTCTAAACAGACTATTTAAGCTTTCGTTGTAAAAGCAATCTGCACCTTATACCGCCTAAAGTGGTGTATTAATCATCTGTCATAAAGTAAGATAGCAAGGATAATGTGCGGTTAATGCTTGATTTATTGCTGAGCACCCCAAAATATAAAGAGACAACATAGGCTTGTGCCGTCAGCATATTACCATGACGTCCAGCTGCACACCCTATTTCACTGACTTAAAACTATTAACTATAAATTGTAAAATTGACCAATAGACAGGGATTATTTATGACTCACCAAAACACCCAACAAGATATCGAACGTATCATAAACAACCCTCATTTTGAGCAGCTTGTGGCCGCTCATGATGCGGTATTAAGAAATATGCGTGATGCCACCGTAAGCACGCCTCAAGCGGCATTGGTCCCTATGGTCGTTGAGCAGTCAGCCCGTGGTGAACGCTCATTTGACATCTACTCACGCCTACTGCGTGAGCGTGTTATCTTCTTAACCGGTCAGGTAGAAGACAACATGGCCAACTTAATCGTGGCTCAGATGCTGTTCTTGGAAGCCGAAAACCCAGATAAAGACATCCATTTATATATCAACTCACCAGGTGGCTCAGTAAGTGCTGGTCTTGCCATGTTTGATACCATGAACTTCATTAAGCCAGACGTATCAACCATTTGTATGGGCGGTGCGTACAGCATGGGCTCATTCTTACTGGCTGCGGGCCAAAAAGGTAAGCGCTATGCCCTAGCCAACTCACGTGTGATGATTCACCAGCCTTCAGGCGGTGCGCAAGGTCAAGCGACTGATATCGAAATTAATGCTCGCGAAATCTTGAAAATCCGTGACCGCTTAAACCGCATTCTAGCTGAGCGTACAGGCCAGCCATTAGAGAAAATCGAGAAAGACGTTGAGCGTGACTACTGGTTAGACGCTCAAGAAGCCAAAGAATACGGCTTAGTCGATGAAGTATTAGAGCGTCGTCCTGAAGAAGAAAAATAACAATAACATTCTTTAGGCACTAAAGCTTTACGCTATCGATTCACAAATTTACGGCTCTGCGACTGGGTAAATATATAGAGACAACTACCCCCTAGCAGAGCATGCAATTATTAAGGAGCGCCAAGCATGGCAAAGGACAAAACACCACAGTGTTCATTTTGTGGTAAAAAGAAAGACGAAGTGGCACAGCTAATTGCAGCGGATGATGCCAATATCTGTAATGAATGTGTGGCGCTATGCACAGACTTAATCGAAGAAGGTGGCCTTGATGCTGTCGACTCAGAAGACGGCGAAGTGAGTACTTGGTTAACCAAGAAGCTACCTACCCCAAAAGAAATTCGCGAACATTTAGACAGCTATGTTATTGGTCAAGAAACTGCCAAAAAAGCCTTATCGGTTGCAGTATACAACCATTACAAACGTCTAAAAGTGGCTGCTAAATTAGCCGAAGACAGAAAACAGGCTAAAATCGGTGCTGATGACGCCATGGTTGAGCTGTCAAAAAGTAACATCTTGCTAATTGGTCCAACCGGCTCTGGTAAAACCTTACTGGCACAGACCTTAGCCCGTATGCTGGATGTTCCTTTTGCTATGGCCGATGCCACTACCCTAACCGAAGCCGGTTATGTGGGTGAAGACGTAGAAAACATCGTACAAAAGCTATTACAAGCGGCTGACTATGATGTCGAAAAAGCTGAGCAAGGTATCATCTACGTTGATGAAATCGATAAAATCAGTAAAAAAGGCGAGAACATGTCTATCACCCGTGACGTATCGGGCGAAGGCGTGCAACAAGCCCTACTTAAGCTGATTGAAGGTACGGTTGCTGCGATTCCACCACACGGTGGCCGTAAGCATCCCAATCAAGAGCTTATTCAAGTAGATACCAGCAATATCTTAATTATTGTTGGTGGTGCATTCTCAGGTCTGGACAAAGTTATTCAGCAGCGTACTGAGAAGACTGGCATTGGCTTTAATGCTGAAGTTAAATCAAAAGAAGACGGCAAACAGTTGTCTGAACTGTTCAAACAAGTTGAGCCAGAAGATTTGATTAAGTTTGGTCTAATTCCAGAGTTAATCGGTCGTCTACCGGTTATCGCTACTTTAGAAGAACTGGATGAAGATGCGTTAATGCAAATCCTAACTGAGCCGAAAAACGCCATTGTAAAACAGTACCAGTACTTGTTTGAGATGGAAGACGCTGAGTTGACCTTTACTGAAGAAGGCTTAAAAGCCATCGCTCACAAAGCTATGGAGCGCAAAACAGGGGCTCGTGGCTTGCGCTCAATTGTAGAGAATGCACTGCTTGATACCATGTATGAGCTGCCTTCTATGAGTGATGCTAAAACCGTAGTGGTTGATGAGAACGTCATTAATGAGGGCGCAGCGCCTAAGATTGCTTAGCCTACCTCCTTATCAGCATAAGCTGCTATGTTTTATGAAAAACGCTTGCCCTGATGGGTAAGCGTTTTTTTATTGTCACTGTGCAATAACTGCCCTATGATGAAAGATAGATTTAAACCCTTATATTAATTCACTAATTCATGGATGATCCTCGTATGTCAATTCGCCTAACCCTACCTCAGCTCCCTTTATTAAATCAGCTTGCCCAGCCTGTGGTAGAGCGCTTATCTCCTGTCACCCCTTTTATGGCACCCAGTATTGACGAGCCACTCATCACTAAATTCTACAATGGCCATGTTGCAGCCATTACTGGTGCCGGTTCTGGTATCGGCCGTGCATTGGCTTTAAACTTGGCTCAAGCTGGTTGTAATCTTGCCCTGTCTGATATCAATGCCGAAAACTTGGCAGAAACCGAGCAGCTACTACAAGAATTTAAAGTAACCGTTACCACCCAGGTTCTTGATGTCTCTAATAAAGAAGCGGTATTTAAATGGGCCGATCAAGTGGTGCAAGACCATGGCCAAGTGAACTTTATTTTTAATAATGCAGGCGTGGCACTATCTTCAACGGTAGAGGGCGAAAGTATTGAAGAAATTGAATGGGTAATGGGCATTAACTTCTGGGGCATGGTTTATGGCACCAAGGCCTTTTTACCCCTAATTAAGCAAAGCGTACAGCAAAGTAATAAAGCCCAAAATGGCCATATTATTAACATCTCAAGCCTATTTGGATTGATTGCTCAGCCGGCCCAATCGGCTTATAACGCCAGTAAATTTGCCATTCGTGGCTTTAACGAGAGCCTGCGTCAAGAGCTAAATATTGAGCGTAGCGGTGTGTCTATTACCTCTGTGCATCCAGGTGGTATCAAAACCAACATTGCCAATAATGCCCGTGGTAACGAGAGCATTAGTGCCCTAGGCATGGCAACCGGCGCTAAGGGGCTAAAAAGCTTTAACAAGCTGCTTAAATTTGATCCTGATATGGCAGCGAAAATTATCTTGATGGCAGCCGCCAAAAACCAAGCCCGATGCCTAATTGGCGATGATGCTAAGATAATTGATTTGATACAGCGAGTTTTTCCTTCTAACTATGGTGCAGTGATGCATAAAACCACGCGCTGGGCTGCCAAAGCGAAGAAAAAAGCAGCTGCTAAGAAGATTGCAGCAAAATAGCTCGTCTTTAAGGCAACAAATAAGTCTTTAAGGTAATAAATGAACCTTTAAAGCAATAAATACGCAAAAACAATAGCTTGGCTTGTTGAACAGTTATACAATTTAGCCAAGCTATTTCATTTTAGCCTAGCTTTAATACTTTAAGCTCCCTTACCTTAAGCCCTTTTTTCTCAAGCCTTATACCAAACAAGGACATGTCGATATTTCGAGGTGCCTTATTGCAATATAAACTGGTCATTTTATGCAAAACACTTCCCCCTCCTCCCAACCTTCACCTTCTTCGGTGACCAATACTGCAAATACCAACCCTAGCTTTGTCCTTAAAGCCACGGCCATGATTATTGGCATGTTTGCTTTCTTACAAGTTTATTCTATCCAATCGATTTTGCCGGTATTAATGCAAGACTTTAGGGCCAGTGAAGTGCAAGTGGGTATGGCCGTGGGGGCAACGGTGATGGCGGTTGCCTTGATGTCGCCTTTTTTGGGCATGCTGTCCGATGCCATTGGCCGTAAGTCACTTATTGTTGGTGCTCTACTGTTTTTGGCCATACCAACGGCGTTAATTGCCGGCAGTAACGACATACATACCTTAACCGTTTGGCGCTTTTTACAAGGTCTATCGGTACCTGGTATTACCGTGGTGACCATTGCCTATTTGGGAGAGGAGTTCAAAGGCAGTGCTATCGCTGAGCTCATGGCATACTACGTATCGGGTTCAGTCCTTGGCGGATTCTTAGGCCGCTTTCTATTAGGTCATTTGCATGAATGGATGGGCTGGCGCTCTGGTTACTACGTTATGGCTGGCGTGACTTTAGTAGGTGCTCTTTGGGTGGCTAAAACCTTGCCTGCCTCACAAAACTTTGTCCCCAGCCCTAAGTTTCGCACTGCATTAGGCACCCTATCGCGGCACCTAACCAATCGTTATGTGATCTCTGCAACCTTGCTTGGATTTTGTGTGCTGTTCTCATTGGTTGGCTGCTTTACCTTTATCAACCTACACTTAGTACAAGCCCCTTATCAATTAACCACGGGGCAGCTGGCCAATATCTTTGCCGTCTATCTTATCGGGGTGATTATTACCCCACTGGCTACCAAGCTGATACAGCGCTTTGGCTCAGCACGCACCATCATTGTTGCGGTATTGATATCTATGTTGGGTGTGTTGACTACGCTCACCTCGCCACTGTGGTTAATTATTGTCGGTCTATCGATCATGTCATCGGGAGTGTTTATTACCCAGTCAGCGACCATAGGTTATATTGCTACTAATGTGAGTGAGGGCCGCTCATTGGCCTCCGGATTATATTATATGGGCTACTATGCCGGAGGTACTGCGGGCGCTTGGGCTTGCGGATTGGCCTATGCTTATGGGGAGTGGTCAAGTACCGTTGTTTTGCTAATAGCCGTTCAAATATTGGCCTTATTAATTGCCGCTTTTGGTATGATAAAAACGCCGATGCAAAGAGCCTAAACCGCTCTACAAAGAGCGGCTTAAATTATTTCATAATAGCGGTTAATAATTAGGTTGACCGATAGCTATTAACTTTGCTAGATTAAAACCCTAATAAAACGATATGTTTTGTATCGATAATAAAAAACCCACGGATTGTACTAAGTTTACAGTCAGGGTTCTCTGTTAATTAATCCTCTTATATCACTCTAGCAAGGACTGCTAGTTTAATAAATGATTGGGCTCACTATTTGGCCTAATCCTCTCTTTTTTTAGCTAAGGACAGCATCATGAATCAACCCAGCAGCAACTACACAGCCACTTCAACCGAGTCATTCTCAGACCTCTACAACAGCTCTATTAATAGCCCAGACAATTTTTGGGCCAAGCAAGCCGAACGTATTTATTGGCACAAACAACCCGAGAAGATTCTTGATGACAGCAAGCTGCCTTTTGCCAAGTGGTTCGTGGGTGGTGAGACCAACCTATGCTACAACTGTGTCGATCGGCATCTAGAAGAGCGTGCAGAACAAGATGCTTTCGTTTGGGTATCGTCTGAGATTAACCAAGAGCTTTTAGACAACCACCCTGGCGTGGCTGAAGCCTTTAAAGCCCTCGACAATCATGTTGAGTTCTACACCGATTATGCCAAACGCCGTTTAACTTATAACCGCTTATATAAAGAAGTGAACTATTTCGCTGATGTGCTTCAGCGCATGGGCGTGGGTCAAGGTGACCGTGTTGTTATCTATATGCCGATGATTTTAGAGGCGGCCTATGCCATGTTGGCCTGTGCTCGTATTGGTGCGATTCACTCTGTCGTTTTCGGCGGTTTTGCAGCCCACAATTTAGCCGTGCGTATCGATGACTCTGAAGCCAAAGTGGTTATCACTGTGGATGCCGGCTTACGCGGTGGCAAGATTATTAATTATAAAAACTTAGTCAATCAAGGTGTTGAGCAAGCCAAGCATAAGCCTGAAAAAGTCTTAGTGGTTGATCGTGGTATTTTACCTTTTGAGCCTCAAGAGAGAGATATTGATTTCGCTACGGAGCGACGCATTAGCTGTGACAATCGCGCCGTGGTTGAGCCCGTTTGGCTTGAGTCTAATGAGCCGTCGTACTTACTGTATACCTCAGGCACAACCGGCACCCCAAAAGGCGTTCAACGTGATACGGGCGGCTATGCTGTGGCATTGGCCACTACCATGGACTACATCTATGACGGTAATCCAGGCGAAACGTTTTGGGCCATCTCCGATATTGGCTGGGCCGTTGGTCATTCTTACACCATCTATGCTCCCCTACTTACTGGCTTAACCAGTATTATGTACGAAGGCCTGCCTCACAATCCGAACCCAGGTATTTGGTGGCGTATCGTTGAAGCCAACAAGGTCAATATTTTATTCACAGCGCCAACCGGGGTGCGTATGCTCAAGAAGCAAGATGAGTCTTGGCTAACCCGTTATGACACCAGCAGCGTAAAATCCTTCTTCTTAGCTGGCGAGCCACTTGATGAGCCAACGGCTGAATGGTTGACGGGTCATTTAGGGGTCCCTATTATCGACCACTACTGGCAAACCGAAACGGGCTGGCCTATTTTAAGTCATGTACCTAAATTTAATTACAAAGAGCACAGACCCGGAACTCCTGGCTATCCTATGTATGGCTATGACGCCAAAGTCCTGCATGAAGAAACCGGTGAGCCCTGTAAGCCAGGTGAAAAAGGCTTGCTTGCCATTTCTGCGCCTCTACCCCCTGGCTGCTTGACCACGGTATGGCGTAATGATGAACGCTTTATGAAAAGCTATTACAACCTATTTGACGGTAAGCAATACTCAAGCTCAGACTATGCCGTGATTGATGAAGACGGCTACTATCATATTCTAGGCCGTACTGATGACGTCATTAACGTGGCTGGGCATCGCTTAGGTACCCAAGAGATTGAGGCAGCCATTAGTGAGCATCCAGAGGTCGCCGAAGTGGGCGTGGTTGGTATCAAGGATGAGCTGAAAGGCGAGTTGCCCATTGCCTTTTGTATCCTACGTGACCCGTCTATCATTGATGACACCGAAGGCCGCTTCCGTGTCGAACAGCAAATCATGGGTGTGGTTGCCAGATCTTTAGGCGCACTGGCCAGACCGGCAGCTATCTATTTCCCGAAAGCCTTGCCTAAGACTCGTTCGGGTAAGATTTTACGTCGTGCCATTCGAGCACTTGCTGAAGGTCAAGAAACCGGCGATATGTCTACGCTTGAAGACCCAACCTCAATCGATGCGGTCAAAGTAGCCATTGAGAATTATTAGCACGAGACTTATTAGCAAAACACTTACTAATAAGACGCTACGAGCTATGTCTAAAAACTAAGCTAATTTAGTAGAAACTCGGGTTATCGTTAAGCACAATTAACGATAACCCGACCTCTTTGAAAATACACACTATTTTTAGTCTCCTCTTTACACTTTATTTAATAATTTTTTCTTGACCGAGTATCGAGGAGATTGCTATAGTCACTAAACAATATAACGATACAATTTATATCGTTATTGAAAATGGATTTTAAACTATCAGCTTACGGCTAATTATTAGCATAAAAATCATTAGTATAAAAAGATAAGGATATCTCATGCACCACGTACAACAGCTTATTAACGGTGAATTTGTCGATTCTAAAACCTCTGAATGGATTGACCTAACCGATCCAGCTACCCAAGAAGTTATCGCTAAAGTGCCACAAACCACCGATGACGAAATCAATGAAGCCGTCGCTGCTGCCAAAGAAGCCTTTAAAACTTGGCGCAAAACTCCGATTACTACCCGTGCCCGCATCTTCTTAACCTATCAAGCACTTATCCGTGAGCATATGGATGAGTTGGCTGAGCTGTTAACTTCAGAGCAAGGTAAAACCATTGCCGACGCTCGTGGTGACGTATTCCGTGGCCTAGAAGTGGTTGAGCATGCTGCTGGTATCGCCAACCTACAAATGGGCGATTTCGTTGAAAACGTTGCTACTGGTGTTGATACGTATAGCATTTGGCAACCTTTAGGCGTGTGTGCGGGTATTACGCCATTTAACTTCCCTGCCATGATTCCTTTATGGATGTTCCCAATGGCAATTGCCACCGGTAACACCTTTATTCTGAAGCCATCAGAGCAAGATCCAATGGTGACCTTGCGTTTGGTAGAGCTTGCCATTGAAGCGGGCGTGCCAAAAGGCGTCCTAAACGTGGTACATGGCGGCAAACCAACAGTAGACGCCATCTGTGATCACCCAGACATTAAAGCGGTGTCATTCGTAGGTTCAACCAATGTCGGTCACCATGTTTATGACCGTGCCAGCAAAGCCGGCAAACGTGTCCAGTGTATGATGGGCGCCAAAAACCACGCCGTTATCCTACCTGATGCCAACAAAGAACAAACCCTAAACCAATTAGCAGGTGCTGCCTTTGGTGCTGCAGGTCAGCGCTGTATGGCACTGTCGGTTGTGGTATTGGTTGGTGAAGCTCAGCAGTGGATTGATGACATTAAAGCCAAAGCAGAAGGCTTGGTGGTTTCAGCCGGTAAGCATGACAAAGACTTGGGCCCATTAATCAGCCCTCAGGCCAAAGAGCGTGTGGAGCGTTTGATTCAGACCGGTGTTGATGAAGGTGCGGACTTGTTACTAGATGGCCGCGGCATTGTGGTTGATGGCTATGGGAACGGTAACTTCGTTGGTCCAACCATCTTCGATAAAGTCACCACAGATATGCAGATTTATAGCCAAGAAATCTTTGGCCCTGTGCTGTGTATCATGCGTGCCGACTCATTAGATGAAGCGATTGACATCATCAACGCCAACCCGAACGGCAACGGTACGGCCATCTTCACCCAATCTGGTGCTGCAGCGCATAAATTCCAGCAAGACATCGATGTGGGCCAAGTAGGTATCAACTTACCGATTCCTGTGCCACTACCTATGTTCTCATTCTCAGGCTCGCGTGCCAGTAAGCTTGGCGACTTAGGTCCTTACGGTAAACAAGCGGTACAGTTCTATACTCAAACTAAAACTGTGACTGCCCGTTGGTTTGATGATGAAGCGAGTAAAGGTAAGGTCAACACCACGATTTCAATGTAGTTATTAATATCGAAAACCATAAGCTACTGTGTATAGCCTGCCTGATTTAAGGATTATCCTTTTAGCACACCCTTAAGTCAGGCACTATTAAAATTGACGCTAAGCAAGGGAGGCTATACACAATGAAATCACTCGTTGCCTCTTTTTTATTTGTTTTTTTGTATGGGTCAGGCTTTGTTGCGACTCAATATAGCCTCCCCTTCGTAGACCCAGTTTCCTTTTTGGTTCTACGATTTGCCATAACCGCCAGTATTTTAGGTATTGTCTGCTTAATCGTTAAGCCCAAGCTCAATGTCACTCGCAGCGACCTGATCCACACCTTTATTGCTGGCATGCTGATTTTGGGACTGTTTTCACTGGGTGTGTTCTTAGCGATAGATTATGGATTATCCGCTTCGACCACCGCACTGATTATCTCTTTTCAGCCGCTATTGGCTAGTGTAATTGCTCAGATATTTTTTAAAGCCAAAGTATCGGCCGCACAGTGGGTTGGGCTTATTATTGGCTTACTTGGAGTACTATTAATTGTATTCTGGGGCCTAAAAACTCCCAACGTTGTTGGACTGTTCATGGCAGGGTTGGGACTTCTGGGTGTGGCCTGTGGCAGTGTTTATCAAAAGCAGTATTGCGCCAATATGCATTTAGTATTTGGTGGGTTTTTACAATCGTGTGCTGCCTGCCTGCTGTGTTTATTAATCTGGCCGCTATATGGCACACATTTTGTTATATGGATACCAGAGTTTATCACCAGTCGCCGTAAAACCACCCACTTCAGGGGGTGGATATAAGGCGACACACACTGTCGTAAGAAGTCGTTAAAGGGTTGTAAGCTAAAATTAATCTTGCGATACTAAGCATATAAAAACACTCAAGCTACGCATTAAAGACAAACACATAAAAGAGTTGAATCGTCTAAGCGGTTCAGTGAACTTCGTGTGGAACTATATTAATGCACTTTGCTTTGAGCATCTAAAACGTACCGGTAAGTACTTTTCAGCCTATGATTTAAACCAGTACACCAAAGGTAGCGGTGAATATTTAGGATTACACAGTCAGACCTTACAGACTATCAATGAGACACACGCTAAATCACGTAAACAATTTAAAAAAGCCAAGCTTAGCTGGCGCAGCAACCGTCCTGATGCCAAACGTAAATCACTGGGTTGGATACCTTTTAAAAAATCTGCTATCGAGTATTTGCAAACAAGACAAACGGGAAAGAAAGCACTTAAATCAACAATACAACTCTCGCTATCTAAAGGTCAAAAGCTCATCATCGATGTATTCGATAGCTACAACCTAAGCCTATATCAGATCAACACGCTTGAGATAGTACAAGACAGTCGTAATCGTTGGTATGCGTGTATCACCGTTAAAGACTTTCCTAAGCAAGTAAGTGGTAAGGGCAGCGTTGGA
>NZ_FUGD01000174.1 GCF_900162815.1 Psychrobacter pasteurii
ACGCTTACGTACTTTTGTCATTAGATAGACCTCTTTTTCTAAAGGATATTCTATCTTATTTGCTACAATTTTTTGGTCTAGTTTTCTGGGAGTATTATAGATAAAGTCATTCTAGCAAATCGTAAGCAGACGATAGACAGTGCAAAAGCATTAAATCCTGCGCGCTGGGGCGGCCGAGAGGTGAGAGATTGTACACCTGTGCCGCCAACGACTTTAAATCCAGTAAAAGAGCTAAAATCGATTGATAAGATGAGAGTCGCCTAATTCATTAAATGGTGACAACTATGTTGACAAACACCGTGTCTTGCTATTTTTTTTAAGATTACTGCTTTGAGCAGTAATCAGGGCTATTATCATTAGGCTCAAACAATTGATTCTTGCCTTGTTCATACTCAGGTTTTGGGTTAAAGTTTCACTAAGTCTGTTAAAGTTTGGCATGGTCTGATTCGTCTTAAAAATTACTATTATGCCTTTGCTTTAACAGACTTTTTTGTTTTTTTTGTCGTGTGCAGAGAATTAAAATGAATTATATATACTATGTAAGTAAGCATATATTGAGTGTTTTATTTATGAGTTATTACAAACACTATTGAATGCTTTCATTCAACTTTAATAGAAAAATGATAACTTTAATTTGTTTAGCTGCTAGAGGAGTTGCTAGATTCTGAACAAAAAAGTTTAGGCAATTATGGTCATGGACGTTTATAGTACACATAGAAGTGCGGTTTATTCAGTACGAGAAGCAACTAATCTATATTTAATTGATGAAGGTCGTCAGGAGGACATACCTAGACTTTCAGAATATTATGTAGAAGTTGATAATTATGCAGGAGACATGATTCCTGTACATTTAGTTAATAAAGAGGTTAGTGCTATATGTGATTTTTTTCAGGATACTTATCTTGGTCTAAAATTACATTTGAGAATGAATCTTGCTTCGATGCCTTTTTATAAATCTATTAATGAGTGTATAAAACCCTATCTTGATAGTAATGAACAAATGCTGTTTTTATTAGTCAGTAGGTTAGTGCACTGCTTCTTTTCTCTTATTACTGGATCGATTGCCCTTAAGTTAGTGCCAGAGAAAAATCGAATTAGGTTCGATTTGATCCTTAGAGAAGCGTATGTCTTAAACAAGCATCAAATTGATGGGGTGCTGGTAATTGTCTATAGACTTATGGAAGAGTTTTGTCCTGGAACTATAAAGAAAATAAAAATTGGTCACCGCAGTAGTTTGTATGAACTAGATTATTATAAATCAGTCTTTGGCGTTCCTATTGAGTTAGGTGAAACAACAAGCTTGATTTATGCGCTTGATAATACAGATGACTACAGCAGTGTCATCGATTTTCTAATAAAGCATGAAGAAGATATTAGTAAAAACTTCCTGGTTAATCCTCTACTAAACTTGCTTTCGGTACAGATTACTGAATATGACTATAAGCGTCGGTGTGAAATTGCTATTGAGACATTAATCGGATTTAGTCAGCCTACGCGCGATAATGTATCGAGTGTAATGAACCTAAGTGTTAGTACCTTGCAGCGCAGACTAAAGGACGAAGGTACGTCATTTCAAGAAGTCTTAGAGGAAACTAGAAAGCGTCTTTCGCAAACATATCTAGCAGAAAAGAACATATCAACTAATGAGGTTGCCTACTTGTTAGGATATAAATCTCCTAGCCAGTTTTTTAAATGTTTTAAAGGCTGGTTTGGCGTAACCCCTAAAGCTTATCGTAATAGCTTTATGAACCGCCCCGGGATTGTCGGAGACTCAACGCTCCAAGAGAATACGACAATGAAAACACGAAACTATACCCCTGAAATGAAAGAGCGAGCCGTCCGTATGCTAATTGAAGCTAAAGACGACTACCCATCCACCTGGTCAGCCATCAAAGCCATAGCGCCAAAGATAGGTTGCACGCCTGAGACCCTACGATCATGGCATAAAAAGCACATTGATAAAACCATTCCTGCGAATATTCAAGCTCAAAGCCAAGCCGAGCGTATCAAAGAGCTTGAACGTGAGAACAGAGAGTTAAAGCAAGCCAATGAGATTATAAAGAAAGCAGCTGGTCTTGAAGCCCAGGCGGAGCTCGACCGCAAACCCAAGTAATGGTTGATTTTATTGACGATCACAAACAACAATATGGAGTCGAGCCAATCTGTAGAGTATTACCGGTAATCACCCCAAAAAATAATAACACGTAAAAGTAGAAACTAACTGCTAAAATACTAGCAGGAGATTTCGACATGAAAAAATCAAGATTTACCGACACTCAGATTGTTAATATACTCAAACAAGCA
>NZ_FUGD01000029.1 GCF_900162815.1 Psychrobacter pasteurii
ACCGACGATGGCCTTTGGGTGTTCTTTGGGCGACAAGCACACCTGTCTCATCCCATCTTCGTAGAGTTGAGACAGAAACGCCTAACTGATTAGCTGCTTATTTTATACTTAATAATTTACTCATAGTGAGTAATTATAGATAGGCTTAGGTAGATTTGTGGCTACTGTTTGTAACCCTAAGTTCACTTAAGGTGCTCCCTGTTTATCTGATTTTATCGGTACAAGCCTAGCCTTCTAGATGGCAAATATACTGTACAATTTGATCCGTACGAAGGGTAAAGCTGCTGTCCCCAGCGACCACAAAGGCTTGGCCGGCGCGGTAATAGGTGAACTCTTCTTCACCGGTAATCTTGACCTCACATTCACCACTGGTGATTTCCATTCTTTCTGAAGTGTGAGTAGCAAACTCATATTCACGTACGTTCTCATCACAAGGCAGGATAACTCCGAGCATTTTTTTGCTACCATCTTCAAATAATACCGTGTGGCTACTACACCTACCGTCATAAGAGGTGGTGGCGTTCTTTACGACAGAAACCTGGTCATAAGTCGTCGTCATGATGACTTCCTCAATCTTAGTCTACTTAATAATAGTCATGGGCTAGAAATCAGTTAGCGATAAACTTACAGCCCTACTTTCGGATGCTACTTTTTTGTTATTCAATGCTACCACAATATTACTAAAATGATTGTGACAGGACAGAAGTTTTTTAAATGCTAGCTATTCCAAATCTTCATTAGCCTTTGATATAAACGTTTTAGCATTATATCAGTGACTTACTTTTTAATTCACATACTTTTTGAATACAGCCAGACTTTATTTTTGTGACAAAAATAAATCGCTTTATAATCAACGGCAGTCACTTTAGTTTTGTACAATAACGCTTGTATTAATATTAAAATGGCTTTATATATCCAGCTGCACTTTGGGAGTCATGGCATTTTATGGCCGTTAAAAGTGGGAAATTAATCGCGACAACCCTATTGTCTTGTTTGCTTTTAAGTGTTCATAGCGATACGATACTGATACTATTTTTGTCCGTTTTTTAGTGTTTTTTCTAACAAACACCCCTATTGAGATTGCTGATGCTAAGTTCTCTGACACTGCAAAATTTTGCCTTAATTAACCATCATGAGCTGTCATTCTACGACGGGTTCAATGTCATTACCGGAGAGACCGGTGCGGGTAAATCTTTACTGCTAGACGCGTTATCCTTATGTATAGGGGGCCGCGCTGATACCAGTATGGTGCGTCATGGTAAAGACAATGCGGATATCTATGCCCAATTTGAATTTGCTATAGAAGATGGGGCAGCGTCAACTCACAACACCAACACAGCCACTGCGGTACGCCAATGGTTTGAAAATCATGAGCGAGAGTTCGAGGGTGAGGTATTAATTCGTCGCCAATTAAGCAGTAACGGCCGCTCGAAGGCTTGGTTAAACGGAGCGCCTGTCAGCCTAACTGAGCTTAAAGAGTTGGGGGCGATGTTGGTCAATATTCATAGCCAACACGCTCAGCAGGCCTTATTAAAGCCTTCATTTGTGGTGGAGTGGCTAGACAGTATCGCCGGTCTACAGCCTTTGGCACATCGTACCGAGCAGGCTTATAAAGCCTATCAAAAGCTTAAGCGTCAAGCCGAGGAAATCGCAGCCAAAGAGGCGCATCGTAATGATCGCATTGAGCTATTAAATAGCCAATTGGCAGATATCTCGCCTTTATTGGCAGTAGATTATGAACAAATTGAAGCGGAGCATGACGAGCTGTCTAACTTAGAAGCGCTGATGCTTGAGGCCAGCCACGCCGTTCAGCTATTAGACAATGACTCAGATGATCCAGATACCATGGATCTATTGGGGAAGGCCATTCGCCTCTGCGAGAATCAATCAGATGTGAGTCCCACATTCAGTCAAGCCAGTGAGTCTTTGTATCTAGCCCAACAACATGTCAGTGAGGCCGTGGGCTTACTTGCGGATTACGCCGAGCAGCAGCTACCTGATCCGGAGCGTCTTGAAGAGCTCAATACTTTAATCAGCTTAGGTCATCGCCTATCACGCAAACATGGCCTGCCTGCCATTAACTTAGTAGAAGAAGCCCAAGTTTGGCAAGAAGAGCTAGATAACCTAGTCAATCAGCCCACCTCTGAGGTACTTGAGGCCCAAATTAATAGTGCCTGGGAGGACTTTACCGCTTTGGCCGTTGAGCTTGGAGAAGCCCGTCAACAAATCGCGCCTAGCATTAGTGAGAAGCTGGTGGCTCAGTTGCAGCCTTTGGCCCTGCCAAACGCTCGCTGTGAATTTGTCTTCACCGAAAGAGCAGCTAAAAATTACAACGCTCAAGGCCAGCATGACATTGAGCTTATGTTCAGTGCCAACGTCGGTATGCCGATGCAGCCTTTGTATAAGATTGCGTCAGGGGGTGAGTTGTCGCGTATGGCGCTAGTTATGCAGGTATTACTTGCCACTCACAGTCAAGAGCCAAGCCAGACGGAGGCAACCGACACAAATATAACTACAGACGTCTCTGAGCCTATGTTGGTATTTGATGAAGTGGACGTTGGGATTAGTGGTGGCACAGCACAAGTGGTGGGTGAGCTACTACGTCAGTTAGGATCACATCGCCAACTATTGGCCATTACCCACCAAGCTCAAGTGGCGGCTCAAGCACATCAACACATTTTAGTACAAAAGCATCATGATACCGATGAAGGTCAAACCACCAGTCAAATTAATGTCATTGAAAACGAAGCTCAAGTTGATGAATTAGCACGCATGTCAGGTGGGGTTAATATCACTGAGGTTACTCGTGAGCATGCCCGTAGCCTGCTTGCTGATGTCAGCAAATAGTTAACTTTGTAAAGAAGTCCACAGCTTAAAGCTTATTGACTCCTAACTCAGTGACGACTAATGTAGAGGGTACTGCTGCCGGCCAGTTGCTTTACTTGAGCCCAGTTGCTTTACTTAGACATTACCCCCATATTAGTAACTCCCTTATTTCCTTTATTTACTAGTAAGTTTGCCAAGTCTATGACCCTTGATAATTTGACCCACCACTTCTTAATTGCCTCTCCGAATATGCCAGATGAGCGCTTTGCTCAAACTCTGGTTTATATCTGTCGTCACGACAAACATGGCGTCCTAGGATTGGTGGTCAATCGCCCTATTTTAGAGACACGCGTGGGTATGCTGCTTGAGAACTTAGACATTGACGTTAGCGATCAATCGGTCATGCAGGACTTAGCGTTAGATGGTGGTCCTGTTTACCCAGAAGTGGGATTTGTGCTGCATACCGGCCAGCCCACTTGGGCCTCTTCTTTCGCCATTTCTGAAAACGTCTGTATTACTACCAGTAAAGATATTTTAGAAAGAATTGCAGCAGGAGAAGGCGTAGGCCATTATCACTTGTGTCTAGGTCATGCCAGCTGGTTTAAAGGCCAGTTAGAAAAAGAGATCAACCAAGGCGATTGGCTGGTTAGCCCAGGTGACTTATCGCTGTTATTTGAGATACCCTTCGAAGAGCGCTGGCGTCATGCCGCTGAGAAAATCGGTGTGGATTTAGATTTTTTAAGCGATGACATAGGTCATGCCTAGTGCTTTAGACCCCTTCTTTGAGTTTGCCCCTTATTAGTTAGACCCATTAGTTCGACCCAAGCCGTTAACCTCTAATTTATTAGGGTTAGACCCTATAATCATTTGCCAATTAAGCGATAGTTGTTCCTATGTCAAATACTGAGAATTTAAGCTCCGAAACCGTGGCTACTGAGACTCCCCGCCCTGAGCAGACGGTCCTTTTAGGTCTGGATTACGGCGTTAAAAAGATGGGAATGGCACTGGGTAATACGGTTACTCAAGACGCACGCCCTTTTGATATTCTGGCGATGAATAATGGCCAACCTGCTGACTGGGACAACCTGTTGGGTATTATCGATACTTGGAAAATTGGTCGGGTCATAGTGGGTCTTCCGCTGAATATGGATGGTAGCAGCTCAATGATTGCCAAACGCGCACACAAATTTGCCCGCCGCTTAGCCCATCGCTTGATGGAGCAGCGTATTCATGTTCCGGTACAGTTATTTGATGAGCGCCTTACCTCAGTGGAAGCTCGTGAAATGGCTTGGGAGCTTGGCTTGATAAAGAATGAACGTGACCCGATTGATGATATTTCAGCCTGCTTACTATTACAAAGCTATTTGGCTAACCCAGATCATGCTGAAGACATTGCCACTTATAAAGCCGACTAACTTCCCCTTTTTTTATTGCCCAATAACCTATAAGCCTAAAACCATGAGTACAGAGACTGAAAACCGCCCTAATTCCTCAGCCGCTGCTTCGACTAACGAAAGTGTCGCTGGGTTTCCGGCTTCGGCCATTAAGCTATTACGCGATGCCCAAAAGATAAACAAGCTGTCCATTTTATTCATAGTTTTGGCCATCTTTGCCTTTGTGGTATTTGGTACACTCGCCAGCCTAAAGATGTTCCATGGTAGTGGACAAATGTATTGGTTATTTCACTATTTGCCTTACATTTTAGTGGGTTTAACCATACCTTTTACCCTGTACCAAGCCTTTTTGGTATACCGCTACCGCTTAAGCCAGCCCTCGATGCTGGTGACCAGTGTCGGCGGCGCAAGTTTGCTATTAATTGTCTGCTTGCTATTTTCATTAGCAGACTGGTTGTGGTTGGCGATGGCCGCTTGGATTGGGGTGGCTTATTGGTTTCAGGCCACATTTAAACGCTTTTTTAACTTTATTGAAGACAGACAGGGCCAGTAGATTCCGCCCCAGTTTGCCACTTTTTTGACAATACACTTATAGAGGGTTACCCATTATGAGCACAGCTGCTTCTACCCCAGAACACCCTATTGAACATCATCTAGACACTCAAGGTTTGATTTGTCCAGAGCCAGTGATGCTACTGCATCGTACAGTCCGTAAGGCCGAAGGCGGTGACTATATTGAGATTTTGGCCACCGATCCAGCCACCACTCGTGACATCCCAAACTTTTGTCGTCACCTAGGTCATACCTTGGTGTCTCAGTCAGAAGCCGACAACCCTGCCGGTGACAGTGAGCTGCATACCGACAAGTTATATCGTTATGTGGTACAAAAAAAACAGGGTTAATTTTATTTATTAGACTTACTGGCTAAGAATTGACTAAGGCACGTCTCATCAAGCGGTTACTTTTCATCAACAACTGTCTATTATCCTCCTACAAACAATGCTATCGGCTGTGATAGCATGGGTTTAATTGACAAGTGGCTATAGCTATATAATCAACAATCATAAAAAAACCTAAGGATAGATCATGAGTAATAAAAGTAACCCCGATTTGGCCCCTACCCCTTATACCAATTTTGACTTGCAATTCATTGCCGGCGAATGGGTAAAAGGCAAAGACGATAGCGTCAATAAAGACACCAGCCCTTTTACCGGTGAGACTTTAGTTGAGATTCAACAAGCCACCAAAGATCAGCTTGACGAAGCTTTTTTAGCGGCTCAAGAAGCACAAAAGCAGTGGGCGCAAACCTTACCTGCCGAGCGCACTGCTCTACTGCATAAAGTCATTCAGTTGATGGATGAGCGCCGTGAAGAAATCCTAGATTGGCTGATTAAAGAGTCGGGCAGCACCCGTATCAAAGCGGGCATTGAACTAAATGTCGCCCGCACCGTAACCCTTGAAGCTGCCAGTTATATCCACCGCGTCCACGGCGAGATTCGTCCTAGCAACACACCAGGCAAACAAAACTATGTGCTGCGCGAGCCCATCGGTGTTATCGCTTTAATTAGTCCTTGGAACTTCCCACTACATTTAACTCAGCGCTCACTTGCACCAGCAATTGCTTTGGGTAATACCGTGGTGTTAAAGCCTGCCAGCGACACGCCAGTAACCGGTGCCCTACTGTTAGCCAAGCTATTTGAAGAAGCCGGCTTGCCCAAAGGCGTATTAAACGTGGTCATCGGTGCCGGTAGTGAAATTGGTGACGCCATCGTTACCCATGACGTCCCAGGATTGGTGTCCTTCACAGGATCTACCCCAGTGGGTAAGCACATTGGTGAGTTGGCCTTTAGCGGCAAATACATCAAAGATGTGTCTTTAGAGTTGGGCGGAAATAACCCATTTGTGGTGCTAAAAGATGCCGACATTGATCAAGCGGTGAACGCTGCTGTCTTTGGTAAATTCTTACACCAAGGCCAGATTTGTATGGCCATCAACCGTATTATCGTCGAAGAGAGCATCCACGATACTTTCGTTGAGAAGTTCAAAGCCAAAGTACAAACCCTAAAAATAGGCGACCCAAATGAAGCCGATACTTTTGTGGGTCCCATTATCAATAAAGATCAAATTCAATCGTTGCAAGATAAGATAGACACCGCTAAAAAAGAAGGCGCCAATCTTATCTTAGAGGGCAAAATCGACGGTCAACTGCTGTATCCTTATATCTATACAGACGTTACGCCGCAAATGGATCTGTTCCGTAATGAGATATTTGGTCCGGTAGCCGCTATCGTAAAAGCCAAAGATGAAGAACATGCTCTAGAGTTGGCCAATGATACCGAGTTTGGATTATCCAGTGCGGTATTTACCAGTGATATGCAGCGTGGCATGAACTTTGCCAAACGTATGCAAGCGGGTATGACTCATATCAACGACATGCCAGTGAATGATGAGAGCATGGTACCGTTTGGCGGGGTGAAAAACTCAGGCATTGGCCGCTTTAACAGTGACCAGCTGCTAGAAGAGTTTACTAGAACTCACTGGGTTTCTTTCCAAAATGAGCCACGAAATTATGGTCTTTAACACATAGGGTCTTTAACACATCTGCTATTTAACAGAATTTAGTACGGTATCTAGCAAGGCGTCTAATTCGCTTTACTTAAAAAGCTAAGCCGTACAACCCTAATCCGCTGTAAAAAAAGAGGTCACAGTATTTATTCTGTTTGGCCTCTTTTTCATGACCTATATTTTATTGTTATGTCTGGCGTCATAACTGCTACTGGCTTTTGTGCTATATTCTATGGCCTGTAAATATTTACCCGTTATACCATTTTGAGAGTTACCCATGAGTCGTGATCGCGCTGTACAACCCAGACAACCCAAAGCCCTCGCCGTTGATGACGAGCCGGCTTATATCACCGAGTTTCGTCAAGCAATGCTGGCGCGTGGCCTGTCTACTCGCACACGTAATGCTTATGTGCGTGATTTAAAGCACTGTGAGACTACCAATACCAAAGCTTTGACTCTATGGGACGATACCGATGTTATGCAGTGCCTGACAGCACTTAATAAGCAAGGTAAGACCCCACGCACCCAAGCGCGTATGCTCTCGAGTCTGCGTCAATTCTACTTGTGGATGGTGGGCAATGAGCGCCGTGAGGACAACCCTTGCGAGCGTATTAAAACCCCAAAGATTGGCCGTTCTTTGCCAAAAGACTTGTCAGAAAATGATGTAGAAAGCCTACTATCAGCTCCCGATACCAGTACGGCTTTGGGGCTGCGTGATAAGGCCATGTTAGAAGTACTCTATGCTTGCGGGCTTCGAGTCAGTGAGCTGATGAATTTATCGCTTGAGCAGGTCAACTTAAATGCAGGTTGGCTACAAATTACCGGTAAAGGCAATAAAACCCGACTGGTACCTTTGGGGGAATATGCCAGTGAAGCTTTGGATGATTACTTGAGCCATGCCCGTGGTGAGCTAGTAGCGCATCTAAAGTCAGGCAACTGCCAAGCGGTATTTTTAACCACTCAAGGTGGCTATATGACCCGTCAAAACTTTTGGTATATGCTAAAAAAATACGCCAAACAAGCCGGTATTGAAAGCGACTTATCACCGCATACCTTGCGTCATGCTTTTGCTACCCATTTGCTAAATCATGGGGCTGACTTACGTAGTGTGCAGCTGCTTCTTGGCCACAGTGACTTGTCTACTACTCAGATTTATACCCATGTCGCCACTGCTCGCTTGCAGCAGCTTCATGAGACTCATCATCCGAGGGGCTAGTTTAGTCACCTAGCCACTCTTTTAATTGTCTGAACTGCGTATCACTTGTGATGTTAAAGCTATACCCTTTAGCCCATTCTGAAATAGTCAAGTCTGCTCCAAACTTATTAAGTAAAAATGACTCTGCGTCTATGGGGTCACCTGTTAGATAGATATTTAGATACTTAGCTCTAAAGTTAATCGTAATACTAGAGAAGCCATCTAGACCTCTACGAAAACCAACAAAGCGTCTCCTTGAAGCATCCCCTTCTTTTGTGGCTAAGCAATATTGTAATGCTTCAGACGCAAAAGGATACTCTAGCTTTGGCAGCACGTCATCCCAAGTAACTGCTGACTTATCTGCTTTTAAAGCCTTAAATCCTCTTTTCTCATAGACATCTTCTAACTCTTTTAGAGGCAGCCTTTGCTCAAAATTTACGAAGGTATCGTCCTCTAATTTGTAAAGAGAAACGGAAAATGCCGTAATATCCATACCATATTGATTCGCTAACCAATCTGCTGTAATGATAACCTCAGGGTCATAACGCTCGGAAATCAGAATGATTTTAACGGTGTTATTTAGTGGGTTGTTATTGATTAAATCCACCAGCTCTTCTGAGTCAGAAACAGTAGAGTACTGAATTTGACTGATTAGCTTTTCTCTATCCCATGTAGCTACCATTGCCGCATAACTCAGTGACTGCAGAAGCTGTAGCTTATCTTTGTCACGCTTCAGCTCGATAACAATAATGGAGCTGTCATCACTATCAAAAGCAAGCAGATCAATCGAGTTTTGAACCGAATGATGTGGCGTTATCTCCTGCCCAACCAGATAAGCATCAGGAATATTCAAACTGTGCTTAATCTGTTCCCAAGAGCTGACTATTGCTGACTGGAAGTCATAACGCTCCAATATTTGCTCTTGCTTAAAGTTACCTTGAGCTAAAGGCTCAAAACGTTTGTTATCCATATCAAACTTCAGCATTTAAGCCTCTCCTTTTTTCTTAACCAACTCATAAACCACAAAGCGAGCGGTAGTCTGAAACGGCTGACGCTCAGCAGAAGCCAATAATGCCTCACGCTTTTCCGCTTTAGCTCGATAAGAATAAGGCGTCATGGTCAATAAATCCGCCAAAGCTTGTCTATTAAGCACCAAATCAGCCGATACCTTATGCGTTGCCACCTCCTTAAAGTAAGGGGCCAGCTCTTCCAAAAATTTATCGGAATCATGCGGGCGCACCTCATCAAATAGCGCCTCGCGCATACTTTGCAAATGCCCAGAATCCGGCTTAGCAATAAGCAGTCGTCCTCCTGACTTTAATACTCGCGCAAATTCGTCAGGTAATATCGGGCTAAAAATCGTGCTAATGGCATCTAGACTGTCATCAACCAGCGGCAAATGAGAAGCACTGGCGACCATAGGATAAATAGCCGTAGTTGTAGCCGCCGCTTTATCTGCCTTAACTTGATACCAAAGCTGTTGGTTTTGTTTGGCCCCTCTTGCTGTGGTAGCGACCGCAGGCTTACTGATATCTAATGCAATTAAGGCGCAGTCATTTTGATTCAACTGCGTATTGTTTGAGCTTAAAGCCTGAGCAATGGCGCCCGTGTAATACCCTTCTCCGCAGCCCACATCGAGCCAAGTTTGAGTGTCTAATTGAGACTGACTTGACTGCTCTAACGGCTCTGCTTTTACTTGAACCAAATTAGCAATTAGCTGCTGTAAAGGCTGATAAAAGCCTTGGCTTAAAAAGCGGTGGCGAGCATCGATAGACTCTTGACTGTCACCCGGATCTTTGGATTTTTTATTTTGTACAGGAAGTAGGTTCACATAGCCTTGACGCGCCACATCAAAGGGATGGCGGGTACCTTTGTTATTTAGGCTGCCATCACACAACCAAGTTTTGGCATCGACTAACAAGGGTGACTGACAATAGGGGCATAATAACTGCGGCGACTGTAGCTTGGTATGCTGAGAGCTTGGCATGGGTAAATCCTGTGACTGGCTGTAATAAGTTGCAAATGACTAATTGGAACGTAAAGCTGCTAAACGTAAAAAGGGTGCCCAAAGACACCCTTTTATTCTAATGTTTGCTAAGTTGCTGTGATGCCGGTGTGCTATTAACGTAATTTTAAGGTCATCAAGCCTAACACCACAAGTAAGATGGCCACAATCCAAAAGCGCACCACAACTTGGGTCTCTTTCCAGCCCAACTCTTCAAAGTGGTGATGCAGTGGTGCCATTAATAAAACACGTTTTTTACGTAATTTGAATGAGCCTACCTGCAAGATCACCGATATTGCTTCAGCAACAAACAGACCGCCCATAATAGCAAAAGCAATCTCTTGACGCGTCATCACCGCAATAGTACCTAACATCGCCCCTAAAGCCAACGCACCCACATCACCCATAAATACTTGCGCAGGGTGAGCGTTATACCATAAGAAGCCAAGGCCTGCGCCAATCATGGCCGCACAAACAATGGTCACCTCAGAGTTGTAAGCAATGTAAGGTACGTGCAGATATTCAGCAAAGCGCACATCGCCTGACACATAGGCAAACACCCCTAGACCCGCTGCAACGAATACCACCGGCAAGATAGCTAGACCATCTAAACCATCGGTTAGGTTCACCGCATTCGATGAGCCGTTGATAACAAAGTAGGTAAAGATGATAAAGCCAAGACCCAGTGGCAGAGCAGATAAAGGCACCACCCAGTCTTTAAACAAGGGAACCAATAGATCCACCATCTCTTTGGTTTGAGTAGGGCTTGGCTGCTGGCTGGCGATGTAATATAGTGAGCTACCCACGAACAAGGCACCTACTGATAGCCAAAAATACTTCTTACGTGCAATTAGCCCTTTCGGGTTTTTATACTTAATTTTCAGCCAATCATCTGCCCAGCCGACAGCCCCGAAGATGACCATCACCACCATTAGAATCCAGACATAAGGGTTGGTCAAATCTGCCCAGCACAAAGTTGCAAAACCAATGGAGGTTAAAATAAGCACCCCACCCATGGTTGGCGTACCGGTTTTTGCTAAGTGAGTTTTAGGACCATCATCACGAACCGCTTGGTCATATTTGACACTACGCAGATAAGCGATGGTACGAGGACCCAGCATGATACTAAAGGCAAGGGAGGTTATGACAGTGAGTAGCGCACGTAAGGTGAGTGATGATACCGCCGAGAACGGTGAGTAGAATTGACTCAACCAACTGTCAAATAACCAATATAACACCGCCTACTCCTCATGAATTTTCTGAAAATTTGTTTATTTAACAAGATTAAATAGCAATAAAAATAAAATAGCCTAGCCACAACCAAGGCTGTGGCTGACACTATGAATTCTTTTTTAAGCCCAAAATAAGCTTAGCGGGTCGAATTATCGCAAAAATGACAGCTAAAAACAGGATTAATGTAAATTTTCACCAAAAACGCACATTGCAAAAAATTTATTTAAACCATTTTTCTCAAACCCGTAAGCTAAAAAAATGCCTTACTTAACCTTCAGTGCTAAGCAAATCGTCAATTAAAGTCTCCATAGTGGTACTACGTGAGCCTTTAAATAATAATGTGCAAGGCTGCTGTTGTTCATTCTTCTCTGCCAAAATAGCTTGCAGCTTAGGTAGCAATTCAGCCTTAGTAGCAAACTCATACGCCTGCTGCATACCTTGGCTCTTCGCCCCCACTACCATATCTTTGGCAAACTCGCCAGCACACAGCAATACATCAACTGACTTGTCAGCAATGGCTTGACCCAGTTTATTATGCTCGTCACTCGAGGCCTCACCCAACTCACCAATATCGCCCAGCACCAAGATTTTGTAGCCAGCTTGAGCGGCTAGTACATCAGCAGCGGCGCGCATAGAGTTGGGGTTGGCATTATAAGTGTCATCAATAATTTGATGGATACCTAATGCTTGTCTGCCCAAGCGCCCCTTACTAGAGGTGGCTTGGTTCAGCCCTGCTGCGATAGTTTCTGGGTTAATACCTGCTGCATAAGCACAGGCAGCCGCGGCTAAAGCATTGCTCACATTATGCTCACCAGACATAGGCAGAGTAACCTCTACCTCCGCTGCTTGTTTGCCAAAATGCAGCTTGAAGTGACTTTGTAGCGCCGTGGTTTCAACTTCAGTAGCATAGACTCCAGGCAGACTATTACCTTTTTCGTCCAGCTGCCTCCAACCAAAAAGACTCACATTTGGGGTGTATGTCTTGGCAGCGGTGGTCAGCTGCTGGGTGTAATCATCATCGAAAGGCACAACTGCAGTGCTGGCTTCGGTTAGCGGCTGATAAATCTCAGCTTTGGTTTTGGCGATATTGTCACGGCCACCAAACTCACCCAAGTGTGCCGTCCCGATATTTAGGATACAGGCAACATCTGGCTTAACCATAGCCGCAGTGTAAGCAATCTCGCCCACGTGGTTAGCGCCCAGCTCAAGCACCGCATAGCGGTGCTGCTGCTCTAATTCAAGCAGCATCATAGGCACACCAAAGTCGTTATTTAGATTACCGCGGGTGACTAGAGTTGTGCTTTGCTCAGATGAATGGGCGGCTTCGACTTGAGTAAAGATATGGCGTAGCATTTCTTTAACCGTCGTCTTACCACTGGAGCCAGTTAAGGCAATCACTTTTAAATTAGGATGCTGCTGACGGCGATAGGCTGCGATTTGACCGAAGGCCAAACGAGTATCCTCTACTTTCAGTTGCGGCACTCTTAAATCTTCAACAGGCTGGCTGACGATGGCAGCGATAGCGCCCTTCTCTACGGCAGCCTTTACAAAACTGTGTCCATCAAAGTTCTCGCCGACAATGGCTAAGAAGATATCACCCGCTTCAATTTTTCGGGTATCGGTAATGATACGCGTGGCATTTAGGCTAGGTGAATCTGCTGCTTCAAGCCCTATCCATTCCCCATTTAATTGAGCCGTGGCGGCTAATAGCTGCTCGGGAGTCCAAATAAATAATCCGTTCTGGCTTTGTGATTGGCTCATGATGATTGCGTCTCGTCTGTCTAATGGGTCAGGGTTTGGTAAATTAAATATTAAAGATTACTGGTTTGGTGCACTTGCTGCACTGTGGGCCGCAATTAAAGCCTCTTGCAATACCAAGCGATCATCAAAGTCATAGCGCACGCCTTTAATCTCTTGGTAAGTCTCGTGGCCTTTGCCGGCAATTACCACGATATCCTCTGCACCAGCATGCTCAACGGCATATTGAATGGCTTGTTTGCGGTCAGCGATAACTGTGGTCTTGGCGTGCTGCTCGTCGCTCATGCCTTGCTGCATGTCCTGCAAAATCATCTGTGGGTCTTCACTGCGTGGGTTGTCTGAGGTAAGTACCACTTTATCCGCAGTCGCTAATCCGGCCTGCGCCATCAGAGGACGCTTGCCCTTATCGCGATCGCCACCACAACCAAAGATGGCCCACAGATTGCCCGTGCAATGCGATTTTAGACTGGTTAATACTTGAGTTAACGCATCAGGCGTATGTGCATAATCAACAATAAACACCCCTTGTTCAGGCTGTGAGCCTTGCTCATCTAGCGCAACACGCTGCATACGACCACTGGCGCCGTGTAACTGGCTTACTAAGTCTGGGACAGCGTCAAGCTCAATGCCCAATGCTACGGCTCCGGCCACGGCAGCCAATAGATTGGCCACATTAAAGCGGCCCAATAGAGGGCTGTTTAGAGTAAGTGGACCAAAGCTCGTCTCTACCTCGATTTTTACACCGTCTAAGCTTGGTTCGATGGTTTTCGCAATAAAGGTGGCATCACTAGCAATATTGCTACCTTCTACCAAATCAGGCTGTAAGCTATATAACCAAACCTTAACGCCAGAGTTTTTAGCCGTCTCAATCATCAGCGGAGCAAACTCATCATCGGCATTGATGACCGCATGAGTTAATTGTGGAAAATAGGCTTTATCAAATAGACGGGCTTTGGCGCGGGCATAATCATCCATATCTGGGTGATAATCGAGATGGTCACGGCTTAGGTTGGTATAGACGGCAACCGTGACTGGCACTCCTTGCAAGCGCTGTTGATCTAAACCATGCGAGCTGGCCTCTAGCGCCAGTAAATCTACGCCTTCATCCGCCATTTTACGCATGAAACTTTGCACGGCTAGTGCATCGCCTGTGGTGTGACTGGCTTGCACTAAGCTGTCTAGGCGACCATTACCGGCTGTGCCCATGACTGCGCTGTTTTGTAACTGTGTCACGCTAGAGAACTGACACAACTGTGCAAGCAGTTGACTAATGGTGGTCTTGCCATTGGTACCAGTAACGGCAATCACTTGGGGTAATAAAGACAGAATGTCGTCAACAGAATTTAGACGAGATAAAGAGCCCGCTGGCAGTAAGCTGATTTGAATCAGACTACCCAAGATATCACGCAGATTAGCAACGTAGAGCACAGGACAAGCATAGTCTGAGCCTTGTTCACTGTATTCCAAGGCTTCAGGCTCAATCTCAGTTAGGATAAAAGCCGCCTGCGTAGACGCTACCTTGGCATACTGTTGGCTTTTTTCGATAGGTTGGGTATGACTTTTTAATAACACAAAAGCCGCAGGGACGGCTGACTCTTGTTTACCAGCCAGTTGACGGCTGTCTAGCACAAACTTTGAAAACTCTAAATCAAGCCCTTGCGGCTGAGACAATAGCTTTTGTAAGGTCTGAGTCTGCTGCGGCAAGACGATTAATGCTGCTTCAGCAACTTGGCGCAAGGTTAATACGGTAGCCTCGCTATCTGCGGCTGTTGATTGATTCGCTGTCATCCGGTTGGCCTTCTTTGGTTATATTCAACTTTATATTCAGCTGGGTGTTGTTTTGCCATTGTTTTAGTTTATGGCTAATCAAAGCCATAAACTATTCAGCTTTCAGCGGCTTATCTAGCGGCACGTTGTATAGGCGTAAAGCTTCTTGCATCACGCTCTTAAACACGGGTGCAGCCACAATACCTGCATAATAAGTCTTACGCGGATCTTCAACCAAGATAACCGTTGCCAAACGTGGGTTTGAAGCTGGAGCAATACCCGCAAATACCGTGCGATACTGATCGGTATAGTAGCCACCTTTGGGATTAACACGACGTGAAGTCCCCGTTTTACCTGCGATGCGATAACCATCAATGGCGGCAGCTGTTGCAGTACCCCCTGGCTGAGTAACCGTCTCCATCATCTTCACCACAGACATAGCATGCTTCTCATCCAGCACTCGTTTTCCGGCAGGCTTTTGCTCTTGCTTCTCTAAAGTTAGCGGATGTAATACACCCCCTGACCCCAAGGCGGCATAGGCTTGGGCAATCTGCGCTAGAGTTACTTGTAGACCATAACCATAACTGACAGTGGCTCGGCGAGAGGTTTCAATCTCTTTTGGTGTCGGAACAATACCCGCCTGCTCACCAGGGAACTGCAGCGCTGTCTTGCTACCAAAGCCAAACTCTTTTTGCACATTGGTAATGCCGTCTGGTGGTAAAGATAGAGCAATCTTGGTCGAGGCCACGTTACTTGATTTTTGAATCAAGGTGGACATGTTGATAGAGCCTAAATTATTGTGGTCTCGAATGGTATAACCTCGAACTCTGATCGACCCTGGACTGGTATCAATTAACGAGTTTTCAGTATATTTCCCAGACTGCAAGGCTGCTGCCACAGTGAAAGGCTTCATTACCGAACCAGGTTCAAAGACGTCTAGCACGGCACGGTTACGCTGGTTGTTACCGGTCATTTCATTTAAATTGTTGTTATTAAATGCAGGCCAGGTAGACAGTGCCAATACTTCACCGGTATGGACATCGACCACAATTCCTGTTGACCAGCGTGCTTCTTGCACTCGGCCGACATGCTCAAGCTCTTTGTATAATAAATACTGCAAGCGTGAATCAATAGATAAAGTAACGTCTTCTCCTGGTACCACTGGCTTGATTTGCTCAAGCTCTTCAATGCTATTTTGATAGCGGTCTTTTAGAACACGAACCTTGCCATCTTCTCCAGCCAGCTTGGCTTCAAACTGACGCTCAATGCCAGCACGGCCTTCATAACCACTGCTAGGATCGTTGGCGTTATGTCCCATAAATCCTAATAACTGCGCATTAGGCTGTGGCTGTGGATAGTAACGGCGAAACTCTTGTTTTTCATACACGCCTGGGAAGTTGAGTGCCATAACGGCATCAGCAATCTCAGGAGTGACTTTATTTAATAAGGGCAGATAATGTGAGCCTGAGCCTTTTGGTAGCACAGATTTTACCGCTTCGTCATCACTGACATCCACTGTATTATTAATCGCCACAGCTTGCTGTAAACGATCAACAGACACGCCAGACACGCTGGCTAGCTGAGCTAAATCCATCTCTTTTAATCTTTCTAGCAGTCTTTGCTGAGCTTCTGGGTCATCCGCATTTCTTTTAATGCGTTTTTGGATATCGTAATACCACTGCGCATAGTCATAAGGACTAAACGACACGCTCGACAAAGGCGCACTGACCGCCAATGGCTGATGGTTACGGTCAGTAATCATACCGCGATAAGAATACTGAGTACGCTCACTGGTAATAATTTCATTACCTTTATCGATGAACTTTTGAGCGTTAAAAGCCTGAAGATAAAACGCACGAAGCACCAATGCGATTAAGAAAGCAATGGCAAATAACCAAATAATTTTAAAGCGAATTAAATCACTTTCAGCACCACCACGGTTTGAGGCTCCCACAGTTGCAGATTTAAAGATTTTGCCACCGCGGTGTTTGACACTGGTATAAGCGCCACTGCTTTGTTTTGATTTTTTCCAGAACTTTAACTTGGCCATACCCTGCGGAGCAGACCCACCTTTTGCTTTGTTAGCTTTTGGTTTGCTTGATTTTGAGGCAGAGGCTTTTTTTGGTTTCACCAAGGGCTCAGTTACTTTACCGTGCATTGGCTTATTGCTAGAGCTATTTTTGGTAGCGCTAGTCTTTTGGGTAGAGGCTTTTTTTCTGGGGGTAGAAGGCTTCTTACTCATCTTCGCCTCCTTGCTGCTGGATGGTCAATTCTGCTTCATCAGACTCAGTCGGTTGCTCGATATTTAGCCTATCGCCAGGTTGGGCGGCCGTTGGCTGTAATATCAGCTTATCTTTGGTTGAGGGAGAGTACATGCCTAGCTGGGTCACAGCACGGCTGGCAATTTGTGGTGTGGCACTAAAGGTTTGTTGTTCGATAACCAAACGCTGATTCTCAATTTGTAAATTACGATTTTCAACTTTCATTTTTTGCAGTGCCATATAGTCTTCATGGTACTGCTGCACTTGTTCTGCGGTCAATACAGCCGTCCAGATAATGCCTATTGCTAGCAAAATCATGACAGCACCGTAGACGCTAACACCACGATAGCGCTTGGTTAAAAACTCGCTAATCTCAAGCGAGTTCTTATCTATTTGGTTCGAGCTTTGGGATTTGTTATTTGCCATATGGTGACTGATGTTATGACCGGAGGGTCTTTAAGGGTAAAAAAATGACTCAATAATAGAGCAGCTTAATTTATCAGGACTAAATTTTATTACTCATTGCATTCTCGATCAGAGAGATTCATTAAACTGACCGAGTTTATACCGCTTTTCAGCCTAGCTGTTTTTTAACACAACTGTTTAAAGCAACTGCTTTTTAAACTAACTGTGCAATTCGCTAGGCTCGGTATTATATGGGGTATCGGTACGGGTTGCCACTCTTAACCAAGCACTTCTAGAGCGATTATTAACACTAACTTCTGCCTTGCTTGGGGCAATGCGAATTGGCTTGCTAAAATAGCGAGGGCGTACCGGAGGCATAGGTAGATTTTCATCTTCTGGGTACTGCCCGCGGCTGTGACGCTGTAAAAACTGCTTGATACGGCGGTCTTCTAAAGAGTGGAAGCTAATCACTGCCAAGTGCCCCTCTGGTGCTAACAACGACAGGCTTTGCTCTAAGAAGCTATCAATATCACCAAGCTCATTATTAATAAAGATACGCATGGCCTGGAAGCTTTGGGTCGCTGGATGCTTGCCCTTTTGCCACTTGGGGTGGGCTTGCTTAATAACTTCGGCCAACTCTAGGGTTGAGGTATAGCTCTCCATCTGCTTAATCGCTCGCGCAATACGGCGACTGTGGCGCTCCTCACCGAAGTCAAATAGCACATTGGCCAAGTCTTCTTCATCAACCGTCTGCAACCACTCCCCTACCGACTGACCACGGCTGGTGTCCATGCGCATATCAATCGCACCATCACGCATAAAGCTAAAGCCGCGACTGCCATCATCTAACTGAGGAGAAGAAACGCCCAAATCGGCCATGATGCCATTAACTTGCGAAACCCCATGCTGCTGTAAGCAGTGGGTTATATTGGCAAAACTATCATGCACAACTGTCACACGATTGTCACTTTTTGCTATTTCTTCAGCGACAGCAATGGCTTCAGGGTCTTTATCGAAAACAAAAAGCTGACCGTCTTCACTTAACGACTCAAGAAGTAGCTTACTGTGCCCTCCTCGGCCAAAAGTAGCATCAACAAAGATGCCCGAAACCTTGCCTTGGGGTTCAGTGACTTTTTTGCTCTGTTTTTTTGTGGGAGTTTTACCCAGAACAGCGTCTACAGTCTCATACAATAGCACGGTTTCGTGGCTAAAATCGGATTTAGCCAAAGAGGCAGTCTGTGTAGCTGAGGATTGAGCGTCGGTCACAATAAATAGGCTCCCTTAATGGAGTAAACAATACAATAAGCAGTGATAGAAATAGGGGTTAATAATAAACTCAGTTAAAACTTAGTTTAGATAGGCTCGACTTCATTATCGCAAGTCACACCTGCTTGTCAAGGTAGCCGCACCAACAAAGCGCTATTATATGCTTTTTTATCACCTATCGCCGTAAAACCACCCACTTCAGGGGGTGGATATAAGGCGACATATACTGTCGTGAGTAGTACTTAAAGGGTTGTAAGTTAAAACTAACCTTAACCTCGTCATACTAAAGGTATGAAAACCCTCAAGCTACGCATTAAAGACAAACACATAAAAGAGCTGAATCGTCTAAGCGGTTCAGTGAACTTCGTGTGGAACTATATTAATGCACTTTGCTTTGAGCATCTAAAACGTACGGGTAAGTACTTTTCAGCCTATGATTTAAACCAGTACACCAAAGGAAGTGGCGAGTATTTAGGATTACACAGTCAAACACTGCAAGCCATTAACGAGATTCACGCTAAATCACGTAAACAATTTAAAAAAGCCAAACTTAACTGGCGCACCAACCGCCCTGATGCCAAACGTAAATCACTGGGTTGGATACCTTTTAAAAAATCTGCTATCAAGTATTTGCAAACAAGGCAGACAGGTAAGAAGGCACTTAAATCAACCATACAGCTATCCCTATCTAAAGGTCAAAAGCTTATCATCGATGTATTCGATAGCTACAACCTAAGCCTATATCAAATTAACACGCTTGAGATAGTACAAGACAGTCGTAATCGTTGGTATGCGTGTATCACCGTTAAAGACTTTCCTAAGCAAGTAAGTGGTAAGGGCAGCGTTGGAATTGACTTAGGTTTAAAAGAGTCTGCCACTACCTCAAATGGTGACAAGCTAATTATTAAGCAAATGCAAAAGTGGGCGAATAAATTAGCAGTAGCCCAGCGTGCTAAGAATAAAAAACGTGTTAAAGCAATCCATGCCAAAATTAAAAATACAAGATTAGACTTAATTCATAAATTCACCACCAAACTTGTCAAAGATAATGCCTTGATTGTGGTTGGTGATGTTAAATCACGCTCATTTACCAATAAAAAAACCAAACTGGCTAAATCGACATACGATGCAGGTTGGTTTGAACTCAAACGACAACTGGAATATAAATGCAAGAATGCAGGTTGTCAGTTTGAGATCGTAAATGAGAGTTACACTACCCAGACTTGCTCGTGCTGCCTTGAAATAAGTGACAGTAGTCCAAAAGGTAGAGCAGATCTTGGAATAAGAGGATGGGCTTGTGCTGAGTGTGGCACATGGCATGATAGAGATATCAATGCTGCTAAGAACATCCTTGCGGTCGGGCTTGACCGTCTAGCTG
>NZ_FUGD01000033.1 GCF_900162815.1 Psychrobacter pasteurii
CCAAACAAAGCGTGCGCAGCCCACAAGATTATTTAAAATAACCTCTTGCTCCGCATTAGGCTCAAGCCTATATTTGTACGCCTTGTTTATCTTCATAAATAAAATCTTTATTGATGAGTATGTGCTTGCTAATATAGCATAAATACTAGCACCTAAAAGTGATGATCTTAATGGCTATGATATATAAAAATCGCTACGCTGCTTTCAACCTTCAAGTACATTTGGTTTTTATTACCAAATATTGCAGAAAGGTACTTAGTGAGGTGCATCATGCTTATTTTAGTGAGTGTGTCGCTGAGGTGTGTAAGAGTTTTGACGCAGAGCTTAAAGAGTGTAACGGTGAGGCCGATCACATTCACATGTTGATTCAATACCCTCCAACGGTGCAGATAAGTACACTTGTGAATAATTTAAAGTCAGTCACCAGTAGGCGTATGAGAAGTAATTTTATTGATTTAAGAGCAGCTTACTCTAAGCCTGTTCTTTGGTCGCGTTCTTATTTTGCAGGGTCTTGTGGTGGCGCACCGCTTAATATTATTCAGCAGTATATTCAAAACCAACAAGGTTAGTATTTGCGAAATTCACTTCCACCCTAATCTCGGGTGGAGTCCTCTTTCACTTTTAGATAGAGTCTCGACTCAAATAACTTTTAGTCTCTGCTTTTGTCTACTTTTCCCCCGAAACACGAGCAAGCCTTGTTGACTCTGAATTTCTGTCAAATACATCGTTTTTGGTGTCACTGCAGTGAGCTCTGACCATAACTGCACTAAACTGGTGCTATGATAGGCCAAACGTTCTACTTCTGTAAGCTGTGCTAGAGTGGTTTCTTGGCGCTGTTTTAGTGACTGATTGTCATTTATAACTACTTCTAATATGGCCGTATTATCAATCAAATCCTGATTAACCACGGCAAGGGCGTTATTTATTTGTCGCAAATACCCCCAAATCGCAGTCGCTATTAATAAGATAATGACCAAACTTAAAACCAAAGCCATTATGAATTGTTTATTTTTGCGCTGTCGACGCTGCTCACGCCACGGCAATAAGTTAAGTTCGGTCATCAGTGGCGAACCGTTCGACAGCGCATGGTCAAACAACAAGCTGTCATTAACTGAGGGGCGTCTTTTAAGAGCTGCTCATCATCAATAGAGGCTGATATAGTCATAGAATTAAAGGGATTGGCTAAAGTGACAGGCAGTGACAACTCCTGCGCTAGCTGCTTGTCAATCTGAGACAATACGCTCCCCCTGCCACATAATATAAGCTGTCCGACCTCCTCATTTATCTTAGTCTCAGTTGTTGCATACTGCTCAAAGGCTAAAGTTAGGTGCTCCTTTAAGGTAGTGATAAAAGGCTGGAAGATGAGTGAGTCATAGTTGTTAAATGAATGATGGTTACTAAGCAAGTCAGGACTTAATCTTGCCTGCTCAGCCTCGTCACTAGTTAAGCTATAATGTAACGCAATGGCACTGGTCAATTGACTGTCACCAAATAGCTGCTGCAGCTGATAGACAAACTGACCTTGATGAGCAATATAGACTGTGGTTCGACTTTGACCGATATCGACCAAAGCTATTGTGGAAGGGTAATCAAGATGGCTGCTAAACATAAGCTGAGACGTTCGCTGAATTGCTTGGTCATCCACCTCGACAATCTTTGGCTTTAGTCCAGAGAATATTAAAGCATCGGTATGCTGCTCGATATACTCTGTGCGTGATACCACCAATAAAACTTCGTTTAAATGAGGGTCTTCTTTAGCAACGCCTAATACCTCAAAATCTAAGCTAACCTCAGCCAAGGGATAAGGAATATACTGCTCAGCATCGACTCGAATTTGTGCCTCGATATCTTGCTCACCAAAGTCGTTAGGCAGGTTAATGTAACGAGTGATGGCTAAATTAGTTGATAAAGCAATGGCTGCTTGCTTGGTATTACAGTGACTACGGGAAACAAGTTCAGCAATGCGCCCTCCCATACGTTCAGTATCTATAATCTGAATATCTACAACCTCACCTTCTCCTAATGACACAGTGGCATAGCTTAATAGGTGGTACTGCTGCTTTTTAAAGCTCAAATCTACTAAGCTCAATGTACTGGCATTAATGGCTATTCCTAATAATGAGTTTGGTTGGGTAAAAAATAGCCGCAAAAGATGGATCCTTGGTTTGGTACGCTAATGATAGGCTTAGTTATCGTTTGCTAGCCTTTGTTAAAATAATTTAGCAGCCCTTAATTTGACTAACCACCCTATTTATTTAGCCTTGCTTTGTCAATACAATTTTTAATTTAATTTAATCATACTATTAAGATTAATTGCAATTATAAGCCTGCTCAGCTTACCCAATAGTTAAGGTCAGAACTTTAAATATAAGCTAAACTATGTTCGCTCTGATTTTTCTATACCCTCCTTGGGCTTTTATTATAAAATAGACCTATTTGTCACTTAAAACTCAGTGCATTACTTTGTTTTGTGGTTATACCTATAAGATATCGCTCAATTACTTTATAATTTGCTTTATAATTGTAGTTGTATGCGTGTTATATGTGCTTTTTTATGCGTAGAAAGAAGTCACAATTCTTGCTCATATTTAAGTTAATCTGCTTTAGTTACCAACCTAGGCTACTGTTTTGATTAATCTTTAAGTCAAGTGGCGTGAGCTTTACTATGCCTAATATTTCAGTTTCTAATTAATAGAGTCACTATGCCTCAATCGTCTGCTAACTCTCGTCTTATCCATTACATTGTTTCCATATTGATGGCCATCATTGCTTTGGCGGTCATATTGGTATTGGCATTCCCTATTGGATTTTATGGGATGGCCATGTACATATCGCCAAACCTACCCGATATCTCAGATATCAAGACCTCAAATCTGGAAATGCCTTTGCAGATTTACAGCAAAGACGACAAGCTAATTGGTCAATACGGCAACCGTATGTCGCTACCCGTGACCTATGAAGAGATTCCACAAAGTTTTATTAACGCCTTTTTAGCAGCTGAAGACTCCTCCTTTTATGAGCACAGTGGTATTAGTATTAAAGGTTTGGGTCGTGCGGTAACCGAGATCATCACAGACGATGATGGCCAAACTGGGGGCTCAACCATTACCATGCAGGTGGCGAAGAACTATTTCTTAAGCCCTGAGCGTACTTTTAGCCGTAAGCTCACTGAGCTATATCTGGCCCGTAGTATTGAAGATGAATTAACCAAGCAAGAAATCCTAACCTTATATGTCAACAAGATTTATATGGGGGAAGGCGCTTATGGTATCCGAGCTGCGGCCAAGAAGTATTTTAGTAAGTCTTTAGAAAACCTCACGATAGCTGAGATGGCAACCCTAGCCGGTCTGCCTAAAGCCCCTTCACAAAACAACCCTGTCTCTAATCCTGAGGTCGCTGTAGAGCGTCGTAACTGGATTTTAGGGCGTATGTTAGAGCTAGGTCATATCACGAAAGCTGAGCATGATAAAGCGGTGCAGCAGCCAATTGGGGTTCATCTATATAGAGAACAGCTTGATGTAAACATGCCTTATCTGGCCGAAATGACCCGTCGTACTTTGGTAGACCGCTATGGCGAAGAGGTTGTTAATGCTGGTTGGCGCGTGAAGCTAACCGTAGACAGTGAAGACCAAAGAGCCGCAGATACTGCCATCAAAAAAGGCTTGATTGGTTATGACCGTCGCCATGGCTGGCGTGGTGCTGAAGCCAATGGTGAACCTTTAGCTAACTTCAAAACTTACTCTAACATGGTTCCGGCCAAAGTGACTGAAATTAGTGGTCGCAGTTTCAAAGCAGAATTACAAAATGGTGATGTGGTAACCGTTCCTTGGTCAGGCATGAGCTGGGCCAAAGAATACCTAGATGCCAACCGCATTAGAAGATACCCCAACAGTGCTTCAGATATCGTCAAAAAAGATGATATCGTGCGTTTAATTGCTAATGAAAATAATACCTCTTGGCGATTGACTCAGGTTCCTGATGTACAAGGTAGCTTAGTAGCTTTAGACCCTGAATCTGGCGCCATCGAAGCCCTAGTTGGTGGATTTGACTACCAGTACAGTAAGTTTAACCGAGCCACACAAGGCTGGCGTCAGCCTGGTTCAACCATTAAGCCGCTTAACTATGCTGCTGCTTTGGAAAAAGGCTATCGTCCTGACAGTATGATTTCGGATGGTCCTTTACGTATTGGTGACTGGCAACCTAAGAACGCAGATAACCGCTTTTATGGTGACATGACTCTAAGACGTGGGCTTATCTTATCGCGTAACTTGGTTTCTATTCGCTTACTTCAAGCGGTAGGTACTGCCGAAGCCCGTCAGCTACTAGATCAGTTTGGTCTTGATAAGGATAAGCTACCAACTACCCTATCTTTGGCCTTAGGTGCTGGACAAGCGACGCCTTTACAAATGGCGACTGCTTACGCTGCTTTTGCTAATGGTGGTCACCGCGTACAGCCTTACTTTATTGATCAAATTTATGATTATCAAAACAATCTGTTGTACTTAGCCAATCCGCAACGTGCCTGTGCTCTATGCTACAACAACGAGCTAAAAGAACTAAACGAAAAACAGCTAGAAGAGTTTGAAAAACAAGCTGAGGCCAATGCAGAGCAACGCGAAGAAGCGTTAAAAGCAATGCAAGAAAATCCAGAGTTGATGGCTGCTAATGAAGAGTCAGCTGACGCTGATGCTGCTAAAGACTCTGAATCACAGGAGGCTAAAAAATCACTTCAAGCCACAGTAGACTCCCTACGCTATGATGCGGGACCAGAGTCAGACCGCTTGAAGCCTGTACCTTTAACTTATCAAGCGGCAGACCAAGCCCCTCGTATCTTAAAGCCAGCTGTGGCTTATGAGATGGCTGGCATGCTTCGTGCCGTTATTCAAAGCGGTACGGCTACCCGAGCCAAAGCCTTAGGCCGTAGTGATGTTGGGGGTAAAACAGGGACTACTAACGAGATGAAAGATGCTTGGTTTGCAGGATTCCACCCGTCACAGGTATCGATAGTTTGGTTAGGTTTTGACCAACCTTCTACGCTAGGTCGTGGCGAATACGGTGGTGTAGCAGCCCTGCCTATTTGGGTAGACTACATGCGCACTGCTCTAAAATCTGTACCTTATCAGTGGGTTAGCGTTAATAACTTGGCAAAATCTGAGATTAAGAAGCAAGAAGTTGTTAACTTATCAGATGATGATAAGGAAGGTGAAACAGACTACAGCAGCAAAATCACCAATCAAAAAGTAACAGGTAATGCAGGTATTAATCCACCTAAAGCGGCTATGACCGAAAGAAAACCTCCTGAGCCTGTTGAGATTCCTGATAATAGTAACTCAAAAGCAGAGAAGAAATCAGAGTCAGCTAGAACTCAAGAGAAAGCAGAACTAAAGGCTACTGAGAAAAAGTCTGAAGCAGAATAAAGCTTTATCTGACATAGCGCATAGAGGCTTAACTTGCTATTTATGCAATAAGTCACCACTATCAATAAACACCTCCCAAAAGCGCTATGTAAGATAGCGCTTTTGTTTTTGTATTAAGCAGCAAAGTACAGCATTTGGCTGTTTTGCTATTTTACCCGTCACAGTGCGAACAGAGCTATTTACCGTTTTGTCTGTCACTTTGACATCATCAGCACTAGGTTTACGACCTAGCCAGCAGGAGAAAACATGACTACTCAAAATCCATCAACTGCAGAAAACACTTCTCAGCAAGAGAACATTGTAGTAACTGCCCTTTATAAGTTCACCCGATTTGACGACTATGAGGACTACCGTGAGCCGTTACGCCAACTGATGTTAGACAAAGGGGTGCGTGGGACGCTACTACTTGCCTCTGAAGGCATTAACGGCACCATATCCGGCGACCGTGCAGGCATCGATGCAGTACTAGACTATATTCAACAAATACCGGCTATCGGCGCACTAGAGTATAAAGAATCCTTCACCGATACCCAGCCGTTCTTCCGTACTAAGGTTAAGCTAAAAAAAGAAATCGTCACCATGGGCGTGGAAGGCATCGACCCTTTACAGTCAGTGGGACGCTATGTAAAACCTAGCGAATGGAACGATTTAATTAGCGATCCAGAAGTGTTATTAATCGACACTCGTAACGATTATGAAGTCCAAATCGGTACCTTTAAAAATGCCGTGAACCCAAAAACAGAAACGTTCCGTGAATTCCCAGAATACGTAAAAAGTGAACTTGACCCTAGTAAACACAAAAAAGTGGCCATGTTCTGTACAGGTGGCATTCGCTGTGAGAAATCTACCGCCTACTTACGCGAGCAAGGCTTTGATGAGGTTTATCATTTAGAAGGTGGTATTTTAAAATACTTAGAAGAAATTCCTGCTGAACAATCAATGTGGGAAGGCGACTGCTTCGTGTTTGATAATCGAGTGGCCGTAAACCATAGCCTCGAAAAAAGTGATTATGACCAGTGCTATGCCTGCCGTATGCCTATTACAGAAGAAGATAAGCAGCACCCTGCTTATGTTAAAGGCGAGTCTTGCCCGCACTGTATTGATAAGGCCACTGAAGAGCAGCGTGCTAGATTCCGTGAGCGTCAACGTCAAATCCAGCTGGCCAAAGAGCGTGGTGAAGCTCATATCGGTGCCGAAGTGAATGAAGTTATTGAAACTCGCAAACAGCAGAAGCTGCAAGCAAAACTAGAGCAGCAACAAGACTAGTTTATACGGCAACAAAAGCTACGATATAAAAAGGCCCGACACATTCAGTGTCGGGCCTTTTTGGTTATTAAAGTCTTTCTTTAACTTCGGCAAGTGGGTTAAGAGTTACTCCTCAACCCATTCTCCCTTACGCCAGTAGACGCCCCAGCGGGTAGCCTTACCTGTCTTCAAGCTTTCTGAGCCAATATACTGCTCTTTTTGCTTACGAGACCAGCGTAGAATGGTTGGGTTACCTTCTGGATCTTCATCTGGACCTTTGAACAAGTATTGGAACTTCTCATCCATTTGGTCCTGAACGGTCCGTAACTCAGCCAGTTTGGGCGGTCTTGTTTCCCTAACTTTAGGGAACTTAGAAGCCGCTAAGAACAGACCAGCAGCCCCTTCTCGTAAAATGAAGTGGTCATCATGCTTGGTTGACTTCAACTGCGGCATATCGATTGGGTCCATACGCGGCGGCGCTGGCTCACCGTTTTTAAGCACTTTACGAGTATTGTCACACTTATTACACGCAAAGTAAGGACCAAAGCGACCTGTCTTCAGCTCCATTTGACCATCACACTTATTACAGTCAATGGTTGGGGCATCAGATCCTGGAACTTCAAACTTACCTTCTTCCAGTAAGTAGCCATCACAATCTGGGTTATTACCACAGATATGCAATTTTAAGCCGCCATCAACAATGTAGCCATCCATTGCGGTGCCACACTTAGGACAGCGTTTTTTCTCCATCAGCTCTTTGACTTCAGCGGTCTCATCGATCTCACTGTCGTCTAAGTTAGCAAAAGCTTCCACTGGCATTAAGTTTTTTGTGCCTTTACAGCGCTCTTTTGGTGGTAAGTTATAACCTGTACAGCCTAAGAAAACACCGGTTGAGCCATTGCGTAGCTGCATCGGTCGGTCACATAAGTCACAGTGGACATCTGGTACATCCGTCGGATCGTTAGGACGCATACCGTCTTTTTCTTTGGCATGCTCAAGCTTGTTTTTGAAATCGCCATAGAAATCATCAAGTACGGCTTTCCAATCTTGATCGCCTTGAGCAACATGGTCTAGCTCATCTTCAAGACCCGCGGTAAAGGTGTAGTCCATCAACTCTGGGAAGCTTTCAGTCAGGCGGTCGGTGACAATATCGCCCATTTTTTCAGCATAAAGACGCTTGTTTTCAAGCTTCACATAACCACGATCTTGAATGGTTGAGATAATTGAAGCATAAGTAGACGGACGACCAATGCCCTTTTTCTCAAGCTCTTTTACCAAGCTGGCCTCAGTATAACGTGCTGGCGGCTTAGTGAAATGTTGGCTCGGATCTAATTTAATTAGGTTTAGCTCATCGCCTTTTTTAACATCAGGCAATAAGGTGTCATCGGTTTTTGCAGGTGGCATTACCTTGGTATAACCATCAAAAGTCATGGTACGACCACGGGCTTTAAGCTCAACATCACCCGCTTCAACCAGTAAGTTTACTGACTTATATTTAGCAGGCAGCATCTGACACGCCACAAACTGACGCCAAATCAGCTCATACAAACGAATGGCATCACGCTCAACACCTTTTAACTGCGTAGACTTTAAGTTGGCGTTGGTTGGGCGGATTGCTTCGTGAGCTTCTTGAGCATTTTGCTTACTGCCATAGAAATTTGGTTTTTCTGGCAAGTATTTTTTACCGTAACTGTCTTCAATAAAGCCACGTACCCCAGCCAGCGCATCTGCTGACAAGAAGGTTGAATCGGTACGCATATAGGTAATATGACCGGCTTCATACAAGCGCTGAGCCAACATCATGGTCTTCTTCACTGGGAAGCCAAGACGAGTACTGGCTGCTTGTTGTAGCGTTGAGGTAATAAAAGGCGCACTAGGCTTAGACTGTGTCGGCTTCTCTTCACGCTCTTTAACGATATAACTTGCCGGCTTTAATACTTCTAAGACTGCATCGGTTTGTTCTTTATTGCCCAGCTTTAATGTCTTACCGTTTTGTCTCACCGCCTCTAGACGGATAGGAGTATCTTCTGCCACATTGGCATTGGCGCTACCTTTCATAGTGGTGTCGGCATGAATTTGCCAATATTCTTCTGGAATAAAGGCTCGAATTTCACGCTCACGCTCTACCACAAGACGAGTAGCTACTGACTGTACTCGTCCTGCAGATAAGCCACGGGCAATTTTTTGCCACAGCAGAGGCGACACCATAAAGCCCACCACACGGTCTAAGAAGCGGCGAGCTTGCTGAGCATTGACTCGGTCAATATCTAGCTTACCAGGCTCTTTAAACGCGTTTTGAATGGCTGTTTTGGTAATCTCGTTAAATACCACTCTTTGGTATTTGCTGTCATCACCGCCAATAACCTCACGTAAGTGCCAAGCAATGGCTTCCCCTTCTCTATCCAAATCCGTTGCCAGATAAATCTTATCGGCATCTTTGGCCAAAGCTTTTAATTCTTTAATCACCTTAGTCTTGCTAGGCAGCACTTCATATACCGCTTTCCAGCCGTGCTCTGGGTCAATACCCATTCTGCGTACCAAGGCTTGTTGTGCTTTTTCTTCTTTGCTTAACCCCTCGTCAGCTTTGGTTGCTTTTTTCTTGGTACCACTGCTGGTTGGCAAATCACGCACATGACCAATACTCGAGCGGACAATAAAGTCATCACCCAAGTATTTATTGATGGTTTTCGCTTTTGCAGGAGACTCCACAATAACCAGTGACTTACCTTTGGCACTGGCTGAAGAGGTCGATGCTGTTTTTTTACCGGTGGTTTTAGCCATTGATATCACAATCCTAATTAATCTTTTTTATAAATTATATTTGTTATGTATACGTTACAAGCAGCACATTTACTATTAAATGATACTTAATGCCAAAAGTTGCTTTGACGTTACACTGCTAACAGTTGCGCTGTCAACCGTGTTTTTCAAGAGCAGCGGCCAACTATTGTACAAATTTAGACAGTTTTGAGCTTTTAATCCGTCTTAATTAACCAGCTTTTGGGCCCAAGCCTGCATGGTAGACTTTAGAGCCATTAGCTCAGGTTCTATTTGCTGAATGTTAAAGTTTGGGTTTGTGGCAGGCTGTACATAACGGTTGTCATGCCAAAAAACCACCAAACTATTGGCTTTTAGATAGACACCCTTAACTAAGGGCGCCATGCTGGGAGGCAAAGTTAGAGGCTCACCTTCTAAACGTTGAGCTAACCTCTGTTTAGAAACTGAATGCGATCCTTCTTTTTCAGAGGATGATTGAGTATTTAAATCTGAGCCTTGGCCTTGAGAGCCATCAAGCTGTAACTTTCCGTCAACAACTTGATAGTGGGTTTCAGGAAATTTCATATCATCCATGATAAGAGAGTATTGCCCGATCATCCCTTGTCCAAACTCATTATTGCGGCCTCGAATCCAATCAGGGCAGGCAATAAACTTGGGGTTAAGCTCCAACCTTCTGGCAGTCATACGAAGCTTATCTAAACGCATATCAACCGCACTGGGCTTAAGTGCCATAATTGTGCCCAATGCAAACATACCAATAGCAATGGCTATCCAGGTACCCATAGTTTCCCCGTAATTTTGACTCGCTGTCCGCTATAAAGGCCAACAGACAGCTTTAGAATAAATAGGGCGCTAGTTTAGTAGGTTTTTGCGGTTATTCATACCATGTTGAGCCATCATCTACTTTTTTTAATGCTTTTTCTTGCTCATTACTGCTACTTGCTAACTTTTCTAAAGTAGCAGGTATCGTGCTGTCTGCCAATACCTCTTCGTACTTACTTGCCACTTTTGGCATCAAAGCATCCATTACTGGTTGCCACTGAGCTTGTACATCCCGGTAACGCTTTTGATTAAAATCAAAGATACTCAGTCCTTGCTCAGCCAACTGAGGGTATAAGCTTCTTTCACTAAGCCAAGCCAAAGGCTGCTGCCCTATTTCAGTAAAGAAGCCCTGAAGAGTTTGGTTGGTACTGCTCTGAGGACGAATACGATTGGCCAATAAATGGATATCAACCTTGCCCTTACGAATTCGCTTAATGTCTTGAATGGATTTTAAAAATTGTTTGGTACTGTCAGCATCAAAGATAGAAGGCAGCACTGGAATTAAAATGGCCTTGGCTTCACTAATTAAAGACTGTGCTCGATCTGCGGTGAGTGAACCTGGGGCATCAATAATCAACCAGTCTTTTTTGCCCAGCTTCTTGGCCGCCTTTTTGGGAAGCTCACCAATCTCATCTTCATCTCGCCAATCTACTGCATAAATTTTCGCTGCCGTACTTGGCCGCTGTTTTAACCACCGTAAGCTGGACTTCTGCGGATCAGCATCTGCCAACGCTACGGTTTGCCCTTGATTTGCCAAAGCGCAGGCCAGAGTAATTGCGACTGAGGTTTTACCACACCCTCCTTTTTGATTTGCCACTAATACTGTATTCATAGTTGTGCCCATTATTATTATTTAAAAACTAAGATTTCCTTCCTATACTACTTATATATACGTGATTTAACGTAAATTCAATATTCAGCTATTAACTTTGTTGCTTAAATCAGTCACCATACATAATAGCAGAAGAAAAGTACTCTATGAGTACATTACCCACCTTGGCACTCATCATCAGGAGCAACGAACATGACTTTAATGCGAATAACTTTAGCTGGTAGTTTGCTAAGCGCTACTCTCGGTCTGCTGTCTGGATGTGCCACTACTCAGGCGTTGACGCCTGAGCAGTGTCAAGCCGGTAACTGGACAGAGATTGGCTATGCCGATGGGGCTGTAGGCCGCTCAGGGGCTTATTTTGCAAACCATGTAGAAAGCTGTACGCCTATTCCAGGCAGCACTCCCAATCGTGTATTATGGGAACAGGGCCGTCAACAGGGACTCAAAGAGTTTTGTACCGAGCTCAATGCCTATAAACTAGGCCGTGAGGGTTATGCTTGGCAGCCCGTATGCCCATTAGAGGACATTGAGAAACTAGAAGATGCTTACAATCAAGGCCGTTATTACTACCTACGCCAACGTGATTTAGACCGCCTAAGTGGCCCCTACCCTTGGCAATATAACCGTCATGGCTACGGCCCTTATGGTTGGTACAGCCCTTTTTGGCGCCCGCCAGTTTGGTAAGATGACGCTCTAGCTGTAAACAAAAAGACCTTTTAGCTCAGTGCCAAAAGGTCTTTTTTTAATAGGTCTGTTTTAATGCAACTGGCTTTACGATAGTATTAATAGACGATTTTACTAAGCAAAAACCGCACTAATAAACAGTACTAATCGGCGGTATCCAAGTTAAGACTTCTATCGATGCGGTAGACTAAGAAGGTCCCCAGCGACATCAAAATAGCCATGGTTACGCCCAGCTTAAATACAGGGTTCACGGGGAATAGGTTTAATAAAACTCCGCCAAAAATACCCACACAAAACATCAACGAGCCTTGTAAGGCACTCGCCATACCGGCGCGATGCTTCTGAAACGCTAAGGCAATCGCTGAAGCATTAGGCTGAGTTAATCCTAAGCCTGAAATACAAAAGAAAATACAAATCAGCACTAAGGGCAGCCAAGCTTCTGAGCCATAGATTATGCCTAACAATAACAAACAACTGGCAGATATCATTTGTAAGGTAGCCCCAAAACGCAGCAAGGAAATAAGACGAAAGCGGTTGGTTAAAAACTGATTCACTTGGGTTAACCCAATAAATCCAGCAGCATTTACCCCAAATACCAAGCTAAATTGACTTTCTGTTAGCCCGTAACCATCCATCAAAAGCTCTGGCGCGGCGCTGATATAGACAAACATTGAACCCATCAATAATCCAGCGCCCACAGCAGGATAGCCAAAAGAAGGATCTTTTAATAAATCCACGTATTGGCTGAGTATGGTATTTAAGGGACGGACGTTTCGGTTTTCTTCCGTCAGCGTCTCTTTAAAAAAGAACTTCGTCAAAAAAAGGTTTAACACCCCAAAAGCGGCCAAAAACCAAAAAATAGCATGCCAGTCAAAGAACCTTAAAAAAGCCGCACCCAATGAAGGAGCCAAAATAGGCGCCAGTCCCATGACTAGCACCATAATTGAGAAGGCTTTTGCCATTTGACGTGGCGGCAAGGTGTCCCGAATAGCGGCTCGAGTGACCACTGCCCCAACACACGCCCCTAACGCTTGCAAAGTACGGGCAGCAAACAACACGTACTGACTGTCTGTGGTCGCACAAATTAGCGAGGCAATCACATATAACGTCATACCAAAGTAAAGGGGCTTTACTCGGCCAATACGGTCACTTAACGGCCCGTAAATAAGCTGACCGAATACCAAGCCCATAAAGTAAGCAGGCACTGAGTTTGAAATCTGGGCGGTACTCACACCAAAGTCTTTGGCCATCGTAGGCAGGGCCGGTAGATACATATCTATCGACAACGGACCAATAGCCACAATGAGCCCTAGCATCATAATCCAAGCTACAGGCATCGGCTGCTTATCAACAGGAGTCGTTTGTTTGTTTGACATAAAATATATAAAGACCTAATAAAATTAAAAGCCAGTCTCCCCGAAAAGAAACTGGCTGTTTTTTAAGTAAGGTTAACTTATTTTAAGTGAGGTTAACTTACCATCTTCATTCATTAAAAAAATAGAGGAGTAATAAGCTAAGCCTACTCTTATCTTGTCGTTAGTCAATCAAAATTACGCAAGCTTACTCAACTACAAAGCAACCTCGCTAATCGTGGCATTTAAGTAGTCAAAAATAGCCTCTGGCTATATAAAAGCTCTGAGCAAATTAGCTAAACTGACGCTTTAAAAACTGAACACTATTATCCTTGGCCTTTTTAATCGCCAGCTTACGGTTTTTACCTCCGCCCATAAGCTTAAGCTGCCACATTTTTTCTTGATACAAGGCACAAAAGCTTTGCTTGGTCATCTGGTTGATAACCCGCTTACTGGCTAATACAGCATCTGGCGAGCGGTTAGCAATTTCTTCTGCCAAGGCTTGGGCTCTCTCATAAGGATTGTCATCGACATGGCTCACCAGATGTAACTGCTCAGCTTCTTGTGCTGAAATCAAACGGGCGGTCATGGTCAGCTCTTTTAGGGTATCTACGGGTACCACGTGGAAAGCAGATTGGGTTAATCCCATGTCTGGCACTAAACCCCATTTGGCTTCCATAATGGCAAACTGACAATCTGGGGTGGTAATACGAAAATCACACGCCAATGCCAGCTGCATGCCAGCCCCGATGCAGTAACCATGAGTGGTAATGATGACCGGCATCGGCACTTCACGCCATATCAAACAAACCTTCTGGAAGATGCTTTGGGTCGGTTTTAGCAGCTCATACAATCCCATAAGGGCGTTTTTTGGGTTATTTAAATCGCCCAAGTCGATACCTGCACAGAAAGTATCTCCTGCCCCATTGATAATAACCGCTCGAATAGCTCGGTCTTTTTTTAGAGTTTTGGCAACATTAATCAGCTCTGCCATCATTTGCAGACTCATCGCATTTTTTTTATCCGGACGATTTAAGGTCACCGTCAAAATATCATTGGTCTCACTTAACGTGATGGTCTGGTAGGTCTTACTAAGTAGTGATGACATAATTTCTCTCTTTTGCTCAATTTTTAAGGTTAGTTCCGTTAACTTTCAATCAACTTAGATCATTTTCCAAGTCATATCATTTTCACTCAAAGTTTTCTCTTCGCTATCTTGCATTTGTTTGGTTATATAAACATCTAAATCTAAGGCTTGCAACACTTTTAAGCTAGAAACCAGCACTGTATAGTACTCCTCTAGCATACTAAACTGTGCTGGCGTGGTGTGCTGCACGTTTAGCAAACACTTATCCTCTAAGTCTTGGCTGGCTTGACGAATTTGTGGCACGCCAGAGTAACGACTGGCCCCCAATATTCTATGGGCAATTTGTGCCAGTTGCTCTCTATCCCTATCATCCCAAGCCTTTTGTAGATCTACCAGTTCATCTTTTACAGAATCTTGCATCATCAGTAGCAGCTGTTTTGCCAAGTCCGCTTTGTTCGCAGATCGCATTAAAGCATCCCGCCAATCTACTACCGGAAGCTCCCCACTCTCTGCACCAGAATCTGATGACTCTCCTTGCTTCTGCTTTAAGGCAGTCTCAGATTGAGCTGACTTAACACCTTGCTTTAAGGCGCTTGAAGCAGCTTCTCCACCTCGCCCTAACCAGCGCTGTAGGATTTGTAGTAATTGCGGACGACTGATTGGTTTGCCTACATAGTCATCAATACCAGCCGCAATAAGCCTATCTTTACCATCGGCTAAGCCATGTGCCGTCAATGCAATAATAGGGATACGCTTGTTATAGTTTATATGCTCCTTTTGAGCATCCTCTTCTAATTGACGTATCTTTTTAGCCGCCTCATCCCCAGACATTCTAGGCATTTGCACATCCATAAAGACCAAGTCAATCTTAGTATGCTTGCTGTCTTTTTCTAAATTAGCGCTATCGTTACCTTCTACTTTTGACAATTCTGAAGAGTCATAAGTGTCATACATAATCTGCTTACTGATTATGTCTACAGCATCATAACCACTATTGGCAGTGATGACTTTAATGCCAAGCTCGCTTAATAGGGCATCAAGCACCAGCAGGTTTGGTAGATGATCGTCTACTGCCAACACCGTAATCCCCTGCCAAGTTGGTGGGGCTACCAAAGTAGAAACATTGGTAGTACGGGTATCTAGCATGCTATACAGTTGACGCTTATCAAAGGGCTGATAAAGTCCCATTGCTTTATAACGCTCAAGTAAGGTCGCATCTAAAGCCACTTGATAACCATAAATGGCAAGCTTACCTTGATAATGCAGGCGAATTTGCTTCAGCAGAGCAGCTCTATCCTCTCTGGCCTCACTCTCACCACCATCAATGACCACCCAATTCCAGCGATTGCCGCCTTCTTTTAATTTCTCTAAGGCCCCTGCGAGCGAGCGAGCTATGGTTACATTCATATTTAAGGGTCGAGTGGCCGCCATAAATACTTGAATACTTGGCGCATGGTTTATCCAAACCAGCATTTCAAATGGTTTATCATCTACTGTCGAAGATTGGGCAAAGGGACGTAGCACTGGCAGTCTTATTTGGTCCTCGTTTTCCATGTCCTCATGAGTTGCCCCAAACTCTATGTCATCTGGCAAATCTACTTCTATATGCGCTGGCACGGTGAACCAGAAGGTAGCTCCTGTGCGTATCGGCCCAGTATTTGAGGTAGGGTGCAAGGCAGATTCTGCCAATAGTCCTTGGCCGTTTAAATTGACCTTATCATTGTCATAAAAACCGATGCTACCGCCCATAAGTTTGGTCAGCTGTTTAGAGATGACCAGCCCCAAGCCGGTACCGCCATACTGCCGAGTAATCGATGGGTCACCTTGGCTAAAGCTTTTAAATAATTGACTCTTAGCGCTTTCAGACAATCCATGGCCTGTATCCTGAATGGCAATATGGATCATGCTGCCGCTGTGCGGAGTGTTATCGCTGATATTTTGACCCTGACTAGAGGCCTGAGCACTGCCTGTTCCCGCCTCAATTACAGTGGTCTCTTCCATCTCATCGATACCCACTCGGACCACCACTTCACCCACATCGGTGAATTTAATGGCATTTCCTACTAAATTGGTTAGCACTTGTTTCACTCGCAGCGCATCACCAATGATAGTATTGGGCACATCGTTATAATACATCACCGCCATACGCAGCCCCTTTTCAGCAGCCAAAGGCGACAGCATATCCATCACATCATAAATGGCAGAGTACAAGCTAAACTCATGCTTATCCAACACCAGCTTGCCAGCCTCAATCTTTGAGAAATCCAAGACATCATTGACCAGCGCCAATAAGTGAGCAGAAGATTTGCGGATAGTTTGAACATAAAGGTCTTGCTCGGCCGTTAACTCCCCATGCCGCGCCAAAAGGTTAATAAAACCATCAATACTATTTAAAGGGGTACGTAATTCATGGCTGATATTGGCCAAGAAGGCAGACTTAGCTTGGCTACTAGATATGGCTTGGTCTCGAGCTTCTCGAATGAAGATGTTTTGCATCTCCATTTCGTCAAAAGCATCACGCAAATCATCTTCAGTCTGGTCAGAATGATCTTTTAATTCCTGAAAGTCACCGTATAAACGCCTAAAGGTCTTTAGCAAATCTTGCTGTAAAAGGTTCAACTCCCCAGTAGACTCAATGTTCACTGGCAGGTACATATTCTCAGGCGTGATCTGCTGTAAGTGCAGTCTTAAGTCATAAATAGGAGCAATCCAGCTCTTGGCATAAGTATTCAAACTTAGCAATAGCATTAGCAAGGTAAATAGCCCGGTAATACCTAATCCCAACCAAACTTTTAGCTGGGCGATGGTCAGTGGCTCATTGTCCATATCAACAAACAACCAGTACCGCACTCCCTCATAGCTGCCTAGTAGGTGACCATAAGCTGTCCCAATATCGGTAGGAATACCAGAAATAAATCCTTGCTGTTGATCAACGGTATTTTTATCAACCAAACTTTGTGGGTTAAAGTTAATCCACGGCTCAATATTTTGATCCCCCGAAAAAGCCAAAGCCTTACCTTCTTGATCAATAATAGCCACCCGCTGGATGTGCTGATTATTATTCATTGAAGATAAGATATAGCTAATTCGCTTTTGTACATCATCTAAGGACTTAAGATTTCTCTCCAGCTCCTGGCTTTCAATGATACCGTTCACCCCTTGCAGCTCTTCAGGCAGTGACATATTGGCCACCTGAGTGCTTGAGTCTTGAGTACCTCCAGCTTGACCGCTGAGGGCTGCTTCAGATTGGCTATGCTCCACGCTGTCGGGCAAGGCTTCGGCCCGCAAGCTATCTTTCACCTCATCTTGGTTCTTTAATATCACCGGCAACAGCTGCTTTACCATCGGCTCATAGCGTATCAATGCCGCTGTGGCCAAAGTACGCTGTTCAGACTTAATGGCCTTACTCGACTCTCTTTCTACCAAATAGGCCCCTACTGCTGCCAATACAACAATAGGTAAAAATACCAGTAAGATGAGCTGTGCGTATGCACTACTAAAATCAATTATTTTTTTTCGCATGAGGAATAGACTTTATTTAGGGGCGATAAGGCCATAATAGATTAGTGCCACATAGAACAAATAAACGGCCAACTGTACAAAAGTAAAGGCCACAATAAGTGTAACAGGTTTTCAACGTATTGCAGATAACCTGATTGGGGCTAAGATGGTATAATCTTTTGCGTTAATATTTCTATAATACTACCGATAACTTGTACTGAGGCTTTTTATGTCAAATTCGACTCAAACTCCTGTGAACTTCTTCGAACAAGTCACAACCCTTTCAAACTGCGTAGGCAACACCCCATTGGTTTCACTACAACGTTTACCACAGCTTGAAGGCGTTGACACTCAAGTACAGGTACTGGCCAAGTTAGAGGGTAACAACCCAGCCAGCTCAGTAAAAGACCGTCCTGCCTTTAACATGATTCATCAAGCAGAGCAGCGTGGCCAAATTAAGCCAGGTGATACCTTAATTGAAGCCACCAGCGGCAATACCGGTATTGCTTTGGCCATGGTTGCGGCTATGCGCGGCTATAAAATGATTCTGTTAATGCCAACCAACTCTACTCAAGAGCGCAAAGATGCGATGGCCGCTTACGGCGCCACTTTAATCGAAGTAGATGAAGGTATTGAAGCGGCTCGTGATCAAGCCTTACAGCTACAAGCTGAGGGCAAGGGTATCGTGTTAAATCAATTTGCCAACCCAGACAACAGTGCCGCTCACTATGCAACAACAGGACCAGAATTATGGCGCCAGACTGGCGGACGCATTACTCACTTTATCAGCTCAATGGGGACCACTGGAACCATCTCGGGGACAGGTAAATACTTAAAAGAGCAAAACCCTGACATCCAAGTTATTGGCTTACAGCCTGATGATGAGTCTTCTATTGCTGGTATTCGCCGCTGGCCAGAAGAGTACAAACCCGAGATTTATGACCCAACTGTTATCGACCGTACTATGGACGTTAGCCAACACACCGCAGAAGTCTATATGCGTAAAATGGCACGTACAGAAGGCATTTTAGCAGGGGTATCGTCTGGCGCAGCTGCTTGGGCTGCCATCCAAGTTGCTAAAGAGATTAAAGACACCCAGCCAGACGCGGTAATCGCCTTTATCGTTTGTGATCGTGGCGATAGATATCTATCTACCGGCTTATTCACCGCGGAATAACCCTTTAGCTGTATCGCCTTTCAATAATAACAACACAGTAGATGCGCTATGACTGACTTCTCAAAACAACCTGTCTTGGTATTCGACATTGAAACCATCGCTGACATTGACGGTGCTCGTCGGGTTTACCCTCAGTTAGCCAATCTTAGCGATGAGGATGCGTTGACTGCATTGACCAGTCTGCGTATCCAAGAGTCAGGCGATGATTTTATGCGTCTTCCCTTGCATAAGATTGTGTGTATCTCTGTGTTTTATATGAAAGAAGGTCAGCCCTCTTTATTTTCCCTAACGGCCGAAAAACTTAGTGAAAAAGAAATTCTATCTACTTTTTTCCGTGCCTTTAAGGACCTTAATACCTTACCGCAACTGGTCAGTTGGAATGGCTCGGGATTTGATATTCCCGTATTAATCTATCGGGCCATGCTATACGATTTAAGCGTGCCTTTGCTGTTTGAAGAGGGCAATCGTATCAATGCCATGCGCTATGATAATTACGTCAATCGCTTTCATACCCGTCATCTGGATTTAATGGATCGCTTTAGTCAGTATGGCAGCAGCCGCCGGGAAGCCATGACCGTTGTGGCCAATTTATATGGCTTACCAGGTAAGCGTGAAGTTGATGGCAGTCAAGTCGGTGAGATGGTGGCTCAGCAGCAGTGGCATGAGCTTGCTATTTACTGCGAGTCAGATGTTCTAAATACTTGGCTAATCTATCTGCGCTGGATGCGTCTGACCGGCAGCCTCTCCTCAGCTGATTTTGAGATGTGGCAAAATCAGACCCGTGACTTTTTACAAAGCAAACTTGAAGAGGACCATAGTATTCGACATCAGGACTTTTTAGCATATTGGCCTGTTGCTCATTAATTACCTTTTATTTTCAATAGTCTCAAGACTTATTCTCCTACCCTTCTATATCATTTATTCACTCCAAAACCCCTAGGCCTTAATCCATTTAATCAACTTTAAAGCAGTTATTGATAACGGTTAAGTCTCGGCCAAGGGGTTTATGTGGTAAAATCTCACTAATATTTATCCTTAATTTTTGGCACATTTAACAGACAGGCAGGTTTATGCAGCCCACCGATAATACAAACAACACCCCTTCTCCAGCCGACAACCGCACTGACAATGCGTCGTTAGCAGCAGCCCCAAGTAAGAAGCTATCTAAGCCCAGCTCTAGAGTGCGTCGCCGCTTGAAAGATGCGCCACCGCTTCCTTTCAAAATTGATGGCTTATCTCATGATGGTCGTGGTGTGGCTATTTATGGCAATGAGTTTGGTGTTGACGAAGGTCATATTGAAGAAAAACATGGCAAAAAGGTATTTGTTAGCTTTGCCTTGCCTAATGAATCCGTAAGTGTGCGTCTAACCAATAGCCGAAAAAGCTTTGAAGAAGGTGACACGGTTGAACTGATTGAAAACGCTCATCCAGAGCGTCAAACCCCACCTTGTCCACACTTTGGTACTTGTGGCGGTTGCAGTCTGCAGCATTGGCAACCTGACGGTCAGATTGCCTTTAAACAAACTGTGTTAGCAGAACTGCTTCAACACCAAGCTGAAGTTCAGCCTGATAACTGGCTAGAGCCTGTGGTAGCAGACCGTCTAGGCTATCGTACCAAAGCCCGTATGGGAGTACGTTATGTGGCGAAAAAAGACACAGCGCTAGTAGGATTTCGTGAGCGTAACAGCAACTTCTTAGCCGAGTTAAATGAGTGTCACATTTTAGATGAACGTATTGGCTTTGAGCTAGAGAACTTAAAAGCTCTGATCAGCTCGCTTGAAGCCCGTGCTCACATTGCTCAAGTAGAGCTTGCCATGGGGGAAGCACAGCCTGAGCTGCCTGATGGCAATCAACCAGTAGCGCTAATTTTGCGTAACCTTGAGCCACTCTCAGACAGCGATATCGATAAACTAAAGAGCTTCTTTAAAGCCCGTAACTGGCAGTTATATTTACAGTCTAAAGGGCCTGATAGTATTGAGCGTATCGCGTTACATGAGGAAGATGACTTAACTGAGCAGTTTGGTCGTTTGTACTACCAACTGCCTGAATTCAACCTAACTTATGAATTCATTCCTACCGACTTCACTCAAGTTAACCTATCTGTAAACCGTAAGATGACTAAGCTTGCTTGTGACTTACTAGATTTAAAGCCTGGTGAGCGCGTATTAGACTTATTTAGTGGTCTGGGCAACTTTAGCTTACCTTTAGCCCGTCTAGTCGGTGGTGAAGATAGCACTCAAGGTCTGGCCATTGGGGTTGAAGGCTCAGACGCTATGACCGCCCGTGCTGCGGATAATGCCAAACGCAATGGCATTAGCAATACGGAGTTTTACAATCAAGATTTAACGCAAGATTTCAGTGATCAACCCTGGGCACAGCAAGGCTTTGATGCCATCTTAATTGACCCACCTCGCTCAGGCGCCTGGGAAGTTATGCAGTATCTGCCTCGCTTCAATGCCTCACGCATCGTTTATGTGTCTTGTAACCCAGCCACACTGGCTCGTGACACCAAGGCTTTGATTGAACAAGGCTATCGCTTAACAGATGCTGGGGTGATGGATATGTTCTGTCACACAGGCCACGTTGAATCCATTGCCCGTTTTGAAAAAGCAGAGTCCGTTTAGCTTTTATCTATAGTGAGTTTCTTAAGTCTTATATGAAAACTAAGAGTTAAGTAAGCTCACTATAGTATTAAACAGATTTAATTACTTACTATACACTGCTTATAAAATATCGCTAATAGAGCCAAAGGTTACCTTGGCTCACAACTGTTCACAGAGCAGAACTTGAAAAATTTCTAATAGATAAGATAATAATAAACAATAGTTAAGTAATAACAAACAGCATAGTACAGGGCGAGGTTTAAGTTCTTAAACCTGTCTAACTTATGTTAAGGGAGGAAGACTTGGTAAAAGTTCGCGAAGGGTTGCCCCTTATTGATGGTCAAACAACAACTGAAGACAGTGCCTCCCTAGCTGCGCAAATGATTGCTCAGCAGCAACACGGTTACTATAAGCCTGGTGCTCGTGATTCCTTTGACTTACTTAATGATGATTTAAAAAAACAATTAGCCACCTCAAAACTTACCACTGCCATGGACCGCTCTATCCAAGCGGATTTCCTACCTCTTAATGATGCAGCATTGGTTGAGCGAGTACAACTCGACACCCTCACCTACTCTCATAATATGACTCCCACTGCAGAGTCTGAAAACAAATCAAGCTTTACCGACGAGCCAGATAAAGATAAGACCTTAGCGGAAAACACCATTATCGATTTACCCGCTTGGTTAAAAGCTGTTTCTAATCGAGTTAATATTGCTGAATTACCCGATCTGGCAAAAGCTTGTGAGGTGGTGGGTAGAAAGTCTAGCTTAGAGGCTGAAGACAATCGTTCTAGCGCCTATATGACCGGTATTGGTATGACCGATATTCTCACTTACCTATACCAAGATGAGGATGCTTTGACCGCTGCCATGCTGTATCGTGCGGCGCGCACCAAGCTTATTTCTAATGAGCGTATCGAAGAGATTTTTGGCAGTGAAGTAGCCAAACTGGTTAGAGATGCCTTGGCTTTGGGTCAACTCTCCGAGACCATTGAGAGCAATAAGCGATTAGAAGACCACTTCGCCAATAATCAGCGTGAGCAACTGTCCAATATTTATAGCATGCTGATTTCAATGACCAATGACGTTCGCGTAGTGCTCATCAAGCTCGCTGAGCGTACCTTCGCTATGCGTGAGTTATCCTATGCCAGTGAAGAGCGAAAACAGCGTGTAGCACGTGAAGTCATGACCATTTATGCGCCTTTAGCGCACCGTTTGGGCATCGCTCAAATCAAATGGGAATTGGAAGACTTAGCTTTTCGCTATCTTGCCCCTGATCGCTACAAAGAGATTGCCAAGCTACTATCTGAAAAGCGCAGTGAGCGTGAAGCCTACATTGAGCGGGTACAAGCCCAGCTCGAAGCAGCCTTATCCGAAGCCGGTATTAAAGGCGAGGTTTCAGGACGGGTTAAGCACATCTACTCGATCTACCGCAAAATGAAGCTAAAAGGCTTATCCTTTGATCAGCTATATGACATTCGCGCCCTGCGCGTGTTGGTCGATACTAAAGCTGAGTGTTATCACACCTTAGGTATCGTTCATAGTATGTGGCGCCACATTCCAGAGCAGTTTGATGACTATATCACCAATCCTAAGGCCAACGGTTACCGCTCGCTACATACCGCAGTTATCGCTGAAAACAGATCTTTAGAAATTCAGATTCGTACCCATCAGATGCACTTTGAAGCTGAGCTGGGTATGTGTGCCCACGTCAACTACAAAGAAGGCGGCAAAAACAAACAGGACACTTACCTCAATCAGAAGATTAACTCGTTACGTCAGTTATTATTAGCAGGTAGTGATAGCACAAATAAGAACCTGTCTCCTGATGGCATTATTGATGAGTTTGACTTAGATGAAGACGAAGAACAACTGGTAGATTTCGGTGAGCTAGAACACATCTACGTGTTTAGCCGTGATGGAGATATTACCGAACTGCCTAAAGGCGCAACGGTTTTAGATTTCGCCTACTATGTGCATACTCAAGTGGGTAACCGTGCCCAAGCCGCTCGGGTAAACCAGCGTTATGTTCCCCTCACCTATCAATTAAAAACAGGTGAACAGGTCGAAATTATCACCAAGTCTTCGCGTGAGCCAAACCGAGACTGGTTGGTGCCTTCATTGGGCTATATTCAAACCTCACGTGCCCGCTCAAAGCTACGTCAGTGGTTTAATAAACAAGACCGTGACAAGAACTTAGAGATTGGCAGACAGATGCTAACAAAAGAGTTGGGCCGTTTGTCGGTCCATCCTAATAGCATTAGCTTAAAAGACTACGTCAAACATTTTAATGTCAACTCTGCCGACGATATCTTAGTGGGCCTAGTTACCGGTGAAATTGGTCTGCATCAACTGACAGGGCATATCTCACGAGAGCTTGACTTAGTGACCGATAAGGAAGAGCAGGATTACACCCCAAGCGTGCATCCTAAGGTCACCGGCAAACTCGATGCTTATAAAATTAATGTAGATGGCCTAGATAATATAGAAACCCGATTTGCCAACTGCTGTCAGCCAGTCTACGGTGAGCCTATCGCCGGCTTTATTACTCAAAGTAGCGGGGTCTCTATCCATAATCGAGGCTGTGCAGAGTACAATCGCTTAATTGAGCGCGAGCCTGAACGCGAGATTTCTGCATCTTGGGTATCACAGCAAACCAGTTATCAGCCTGTTGAAATCATTATTGAAGCTTATGATAGAAGAGGCCTACTTCGTGACCTAACCCAAGTTATCGACAAAGAAAATGTCAATATCCGTGGAGTAGATACCAATAGTGATGATGATAATGTGGCACACCTTAAATTCCGTCTTGAGGTGACTGGTCTATCGCAACTTTCAAAGTTACTAGCCAAGCTTGAGCAGCAGCCTGGTATCCTACATGCTAGAAGGGCCGTTTAATTATGCCTGAGTTACCTGAAGTTGAAACCACTAAGACCAGTCTCAAGCCTTTACTTAATAAGAAAGTAGAAGCAGTTGAGGTCTTTCAGCCAAAACTACGTTGGCAGGTTCCTGAGGACATTGATAGCCTACAAGGGTATGTGCTTGATAACATTCAGCGCCGAGCCAAATATCTGATTTTGCAATTTAAGCAAGATCCGCAGCCTGACACCACTGAAGCCGTTACAGTCCTACCAAAAACTAAGGCCTTAATTATTCACCTAGGCATGTCTGGTAGTTTGCAGCAGTTCCCCACTGGCACTGATAAGCGTAAGCATGACCATGTAATTATGCAGTATGCTAGCGATAAGGCTTCTGATGCCTCCATTCAGCTACACTACCATGACCCTCGCCGTTTTGGGGCTATCTTGTGGTTAGATGACTATGAACAAAAGCTGTTTGCTCACTTAGGAGCAGAGCCTTTGGATGCAGAGTTCTCTGGAGATTATCTATACGATAAAATTCATAGAGTCTCTGAAAACAAAGCCCGTAAGACGCTAAATAAAGCCCCCTTAAAGCCCATCACTCGCCCGATTAAAGCTGTGATAATGGATCAAGTGTTTGTGGTAGGTGTAGGTAATATCTATGCCACTGAAAGCCTTTTTATGTCAGGTATTCATCCCAGTATGCCTGCCCACAAGCTAAGCAAGTCTAAGCTATCTGAACTGGCAGAACACATTCGCTCAATCCTTAAAAGAGCCATTATCCAGGGTGGTTCGACCTTAAAAGACTTCACGGTGGCCGGCGGCACGACTGGTTATTTTCAGCAGACCTTATTGGTGTATGGCAAGCACAAGCTACCCTGCCCCACCTGTGATACTTCTATAGATAAGGTAACCATTACCGGCCGTGCCAGTACCTTCTGCCCTAACTGTCAGCCAGAACCTAGACAGTAATATAGACAGACCAAGCTCTTTGGTTAATTTTAGGCATAAAAAAGGAAGTGAATTAAATTAACTTCCGTTTTTCTTTGTATCCACATCAGTCGCTTAACTTAGTACTGAGTGGCTACCTATGCCTATCTAACTACAGGCAAGTAATAATTAATCAATGCATAATTACTTGCTAAGCTTTTGGCTGATTTCACGAAGTAATAAAACTTCTTCTGATGGGGTCTCTTCAACCACTTCTTCTTCAACTTCGTTATTGCGGCGCATTTTATTCATACCTTTAACCATCATGAAGATGATGAAAGCTAGGATTAAGAAGTTGATTAATACTGTGAAGAAGCTACCGTAAGCTAATAGTGGCACACCCGCTTCTTTTAAAGCATCATAAGTCATGGCAACGCCTTCAGGCGCATCCCCTAATAAGATGAACATATTCTTAAAGTTGAGCTCACCGCCAGCGATGAAAGCAACGATCGGCATAATTACATCTTCAACCAATGAGTTCGTGATACCTGAGAACGCACCACCAATGATGACACCCACAGCTAAGTCCATCACGTTACCTTTTAGGGCAAACTCTTTAAACTCTGACATCATACTCATAATTAATCCTCCAAAAGATTAGCAAAAAAAGCACAAGCAGCTAGAGTAAGCAAATAAGTGTTAATTGCTTAATGCGCTTGTGCAAAAAAAGGGATAAAGTTAAATAGAAGCTCGTCAAGAAAGATGAGTTGTTTTCACTTAATATAGGTTAAAAATAAAAAAGAGTTAACATAGACTATGCGCCTATATTAACTCTTCCCAAATGTTAGTCCGTAGTCAAAATGTAAATAGTCTTTAGCTTTATAGTAAGTGATAAGCTTTATTAAGCTTAAAATCTACCAAAAGACTCCCTACCTTCTAACTTATGACTGTAAACAGTTGGCTTATTTTTCTTTTTTACGGCCGTGGCGCTTACGCTCACTTTCAGTCAAATACTTTTTACGTAGACGAATTGACTTAGGTGTTACTTCAACCAGTTCATCATCTTCGATAAACTCAAGCGCTTGCTCTAGAGTGAACTTGATAGGTGGAACTAGCGTTAAAGCTTCATCCGTACCACTGGCACGTACGTTGGTTAACTGCTTAGCGGTAGTTGGGTTAACAACCATATCATCGCTACGTGAGTTCAGACCAACAATCATACCCTCATACACTTCAAGTTGTGGCTCAGCAAAAAGCTTACCGCGTTTTTGAAGGTTAAATAGTGCATAGCCCAAGCAAACACCGTTTGCCATTGATACTAATACACCATTAACTCGACCACCTACATCACCAATCTTCTGTGGACCGTAATGTGAGAAGCTTGAAGTTAAGATACCTGTACCAGAAGTCAAGGTCATAAACTCAGAACGGAAGCCAATAAGACCACGTGCTGGCATAACTGCTTCAATACGCATACGACCTTTACCATCAAGTTGCATGTCCGTCATTTCGCCTTTACGAAGACCAACTTGCTCCATGATAGTACCTTGATGCTGCTCTTCCACATCAAAAATTACGTTTTCATAAGGCTCTTGAAGCTTACCGTCAACTTCTTTAACGATAACTTCTGGACGTGAAACTGCTAACTCATAGCCTTCACGACGCATGTTTTCAATCAATACTGATAAGTGAAGCTCACCACGACCAGAAACCTTGAATTTCTCAGCTGACTCAGTGTCTTCTACACGCAGTGCAACGTTATGGATAAGCTCACGCTCTAAACGCTCACGGATATTACGTGAAGTAACAAATTTACCTTCACGGCCTGCAAAAGGTGAGTTGTTAACTTGGAAAGTCATAGAAACTGTTGGCTCATCCACGGTTAATGGTGGTAAAGCTTCAACATGGTTAGGATCACAAATAGTATCAGAGATGTTCAAAGCATCAACACCTGTGATACACACGATATCACCTGCCTGTGCATCTTCAACATCAATACGGTCTAGACCATGATAGCCCATGATTTTAAGGATACGACCGTTGCGAGTCTTACCTTCTTTATCAATCACAGTAACTGGTGTGTTGGTTGAAATGCGACCACGCTCAATACGGCCGATACCAATAACGCCTACGAAGTTATTATAATCTAGGCTTGAAATCTGCATACGGAATGGAGCATCTGCATCCACTTGTGGTGGTTCAACCTTATCCACGATGGTTTCAAATAATGGAGTCATATCATCAGCTAGGTTATCTGCATCTAGACCAGCAATACCATTAAGAGCTGAAGCATAAACAACGTTAAAATCTAGCTGCTCATCAGTGGCACCTAAGTTGTCGAATAAATCAAATATTTGATCCATTACCCAATCAGGACGAGAGCCAGGACGGTCAATCTTGTTAATTACAACGATAGGTTTCAAGCCTTGCTCAAAAGCCTTTTGGGTTACGAAGCGAGTTTGTGGCATAGGGCCATCAATCGCATCTACTACCAGTAGTACGCAGTCAACCATAGACATTACACGTTCTACTTCACCACCGAAGTCGGCGTGACCTGGGGTGTCTACAATATTAATGCGGTATTCAACATCTGTTTCTGGATGTCGCCATTTAATGGCTGTATTTTTTGCAAGAATCGTGATACCACGTTCTTGTTCAATTGCGCCTGAATCCATTGCGCGTTCCGCAATATTTGCACGATCGTCGAAGGTACCAGATTGATGTAATAGTGTATCAACTAGGGTGGTTTTACCATGGTCGACGTGAGCAATAATAGCGATATTGCGTAAATTTTGTATTTCGTTAGACATATTTTAAAGACTCAATATTTTTCGGGTAATAATCAGTAACTCTTTTCACGCTCGCAGTATAACACCTTTATATTACAGTTAATAAACTGATTTTATGAATGCTTTAAGAAAAATGTAAAGGTTACTCAAGGTATACAACAAAAAAAAGCCACCAATTTGGCAGCTTTTTTTTAAATAACTACTAAAACATACTCAAGATATTACTGAACGTTCATATCTTTAGTTTGGTCAACTGTCATGGTTTTGTTACCAGTGATAACAGCGTACACACGACGGTTCATTGCGCGACCTTCTTCAGTATCGTTTGGCGCGATTGGACGGTCATAACCGTAACCAACAGTGCTTAAACGGTTAGGAGCTACGCCGAATTCGTTAGTTAGCATAGTCTTAACAGCGATTGCACGGGCTTCAGATAGACGCTGGTTGTAGCGAGCTGATGGACCAGTCTTAGAAGCGTGACCTTCGATGCTAGCTGATGAGTTTGGATACTCACGCATTTTTTCTGCTACTTTAGCGATTTCTGGCTTGTACTGCTCTTTGATAACTGATTTGTCGTTATCGAAGAATACGCGTAGTTCCATTTTCAGTTCGTCGTCGATCTGAACTTGTACTGGACAACCAGTTTCGTCAACTACTACGTTAGCAGGAGTGTTAGGGCACTGGTCTAAGCTGTCGATTACGCCGTCACCGTCAGAATCTTGATCAGCTTCAACAACAACTACTGGAGTTTGTGGTACTGCTGGAGCAGCTACTGCTGGAGCTAAGTGACCGCCTAGAACTACTTCTAGACCAGCAAGAGCCATACCGTCCCATAGGTTGTGATCAAAGTTGTGGATAGCACGAGCTTCACCACGTAGGCTTAATGCATCGTTGATACGGTACATAGCACCTAGACCTAGGTTACCGATAGTATCTTTAGTCTCAGCTCTTTCACTACCATCAGGATTTTTAACTTTAATTTTTTGCTGACCGGCACCGATTAGAGCGTACGGACGGAAAGCAGTGTCACGGTAGCCAGTAAACTCGTCAAAGCCTACTAGGAAGTTACCACTGATCATTTCACGCTCAGCATCACCAAACTTAGAGCCATCAGTTGCAATAGCGTCTGAATCTGTAACACCATACTCAACTTGGAATTGAGTAGATGGGGTTAGCTCGATACCTAGTGCAGCACCAGTGTATAGGTCATCTTCTTGGTAAAAACCAAGTTTTTCTTGGTTGTCATCGTCTTGAGCTTCAGTGTAGTGGTAACCAAGTAAGATTGGGCTCACAGTTACACCAGCAGTAGCCATCATTGGCGCTGCAGCAGCGGCAATTAAAGCCAAAGTAATTTTGTTAAGTTTCATAAACTTCCTCCAAGGGACGGTTTGTGTGCAAAAAACACTTAATATCTCTAATTTGTAATGCTTAGTTCATTTAAAAAATAAACCAAGCACTAATTTATACTTTCGCATAATAGCTTATATATAAATTAATTTATTTACAACATATTTTTGTGACCCAGTCATCTAGTACACATAAAAATTACATAAACCACTTGCTAATTAAATTGTAATCAATCATCAGGAGATTAACCGAAGTTAATCACAATCTAATCAGTACATTCATATTTTTTATGGGATTTAATGATACGTAATTAAATATGACTAAATGTGATACACAACTTACTAACATCAATTCTAATACATCTACTCAAAGAGTTCTATCCTTGACCCTTAGTTTTTCACCAAATGTAACAAAATTTGACAATAGGTTATATATTGCCACAAACACTAGGCTATCACTGGGCTAAGCCCAAGCCAGTACTTATTCAGACTATAAGGTTAACCTATAATGCCATTACCTATTGTTAAGTTACTAAGCCAAAGAGTATCAAAGCACTGTAATAATCTTGAACTTAACCCAAACAAAATAGGTCAAAACCAAGGGTTTACTATGGTAGAGCTACTATTCACCCTCGTGCTACTCATTACCTTAACTTCTATAGCTGTCCCTTCATTTCTTGGCGCCTTAAAACGCTGGGAAGCCAAAGAAGTCCGCAATCAATTGACTTCCTCCCCTCGCTAAACCGAGGGGATTCCTACCGCTAGACGGTCAAGCCCGACCGCAAGGATGTTCTTAGCAGCATTGATATCTCTATCATGCCATGTGCCACACTCAGCACAAGTCCATCCTCTTATTCGCAAACCTGCTCTACCTTTTGGACTACTGTCACTTATTTTATGGCAGCACGAGCAGGT